>JALZLU010000016.1 GCA_030858685.1 Chloroflexota bacterium
CATGGATGTAGCTGCCCGGCTGACCTACGGCCGCGGCTCCAGCTCGGGCGTCTCTCCCAGGAAGCGTTGGAGGAACGCTTGCGTGCGCTCCTCCTGGGGAGCGTCGAGGACCTGCTCCGGCGGTCCCTGCTCCACGATGGCGCCGTCGGCCATGAAGATCACGCGGTCGGCCGCTTCCCGCGCGAAGCTCATCTCGTGCGTCACGACGATCATCGTGGAGCCCTCGTGCGCCAGCTCCTCCATGGTCTTCAGCACCTCGCCCACGAGCTCCGGATCGAGCGCCGACGTAGGTTCGTCGAACATCAGGACCTTGGGCTCCATGCACAGTGCCCGCGCGATGGCCGCTCGCTGCTTCTGACCGCCGGAGAGTCGTGAGGGATGCTCGTCGCGTTTCTCGCTGAGTCCCACCTTCTCCAGGAACCGTTCGGCGGTCGCCACCGCCTCGCGCTTGGGGATGCGTCTGACGCGCGTCGGTGCCTCGATGCAGTTCTGGAGCACCGTCATGTGCGGGAACAGGTTGAAGTCCTGGAAGAGCATGCCCGCGCGCAGCCTGATCTGGCGGATCTGTTCCTGGTGCCGACGGCTGCGGGCGTGCAGCGGGTCTGACTCCACGCGCACACCATCGATCTCGACCACGCCGACGGTCGGTTCCTCCAGGAAGTTGAGGCAGCGCAACAGGGTCGTCTTGCCGCTCCCTGAGCGACCCACCAGCATCACTGTCTCATGCGCGCGGACCTCGAGATCGATGCCGCGAAGGACATGATGGTCGCCGAAGTACTTCTCGATGCCCGTTGCTCGGACCACCACCTCGCCGAGCTTCATCAGCGATCACCCCGTGCCATGCGTCGCTCCAACCGCTCCTGGAAGAAGCTGAAGATGATGGTCAGTGCCCAGTAGACGAGGGCGGCGATGACGAACGCTTCCAGCGTGTTCCGAGCTGGTCGACCCGTCGTCCCCGCGCGCCAGAACAGTTCCTGGACGCCGACGAGGGAGATCAGGGCGCTGTCCTTGATCATCGCGATGAAGTCGTTGCCGATGGCTGGGATGACGATGCGCGTGGCTTGCGGCAGGACGATCCGGCGCTGGACCAGCCTCTCGGGCATGCCCAGTGCTTCGGCCGCTTCACGCTGGCCTGGGGGCACGGCCTGGATCCCGGCGCGAAAGATCTCCGTCATGTAGGCGCCGTAGTTGAAGCCGAGGGCCAGAACGCCCGACTCGATAGCCGGCAGGATGATGCCCAGGGCGGGCAGGGAGAAATAGATGAAGTAAAGCTGGACGAGCAGTGGCGTCCCGCGCACCAGTGAGACGTAGAACGTGGCGATGCCGATGATGACCGGGTTGGACGACAGCCTCCCCAGGGCACCGAACAGCGCCAGCACCACGGCCAGCACGATGGAAAGGGCACTGACCAGGACGGTGATGCCGGCACCGCCCAGGATGAAGGGTCCGAATGTGGCCATCCAATCCGTGTCCCGATTGTCGGTGGCATAGATCGCCGCGCCGATGAGCAGAAGGATGACCACCCACGTCGCCGCGAAGATGGCCTTGTGGCGTCGGGACGCTGAACGGCGCGCACGGTCGATCTCCCCAAGGATCGCCGGTCGTTCCGCGACGACCTGACTCATCGAAGGACGCCCCTTGCCGTGGTACGAAGAAGGGGGCGCGATGTCTCGCGTCCCCCTCCGTCGATCAGGATCACTCGCCGACTATTCGGTAACGGTCAGATCCAGGCCGTCGAACCACTCCTCGCTGAGCGCGCTCAGAGTGCCATCCTCGTGCATCTCGCGGACGATGCGGTCCAGCTCGGCTTGGAGTTCCGCGTGTGCTGGGCCCGCCCCGTCGGTGGCCACGGCCAGCGCCTCGAAAAAGACCGGATCGCCCACCGCCACGAACGGATCACCCGCCTCGATGGCGGTAGCCACCGTCGTCGAGGACGACAGCCAGCCCTGGAACTCCGTGCGACCGCTGGCCGCGGCGTCAGCGCACTCCGTGTCGGTCGAGAAGGTCGTCACCGTGGCGCCCTCGGGCACCGGGACCGGGTCCGGCGAACCGCCCGCCAGCACCAGCGAGCCCTCGAGCCAGAACTGGTATGTGGTCGTCTCACCGACGCAGATGACCTGCCCGGCCAGGCCGTCCAGGGTGGTGATGCCGGATTCGGCCGTCGCCGTCATCTGGGCCGGCGTGTAGTAGTAGGGCTCAGTGAAGTCGAGGACCTCCATGCGGTCCTCGGTGACGGTCACCGAGCCGACGCTGATGTCGAAGCGCTCGTTCCAGCCGCCGGCGACCACCTCGCTGAAGTCGGGCGTCTCGAACTGGACCTCCACGTCGAGGCGCTCGGCGATCTCCGTCGCCACCGCGATGTCGAAGCCTTCGAACGAGCCGTCGGGCAGCAGCTCGGACTGGGGCGGGTACGCCGGGTCGGTCGCCACGCGGATGACACCTGCTTCCTGGATCGTCGCCAGCAGGTCGTCACCCTCGTCATCGGGGCTGGGCGCGCCGTCCGACGGGGCGCCACTGGCGGCACCGGACGGCGCTACGGATGCAGCACCGGTCGGTCCTGTGGTGGCGCCCGGCCCAGCACACGCGCCGACCACCAGAAGCACGCTGAGAAGGACTGCGAAGCGTCCTGGATGAGACATGGGGAACCTCCGTCATCGGATGATGCTTGCGGCCAGCGTTCGCCCCCGGCGGCGCACAGGATCCTGCAGGTTGTAGCACGGTCCGGGCTGGGACGCAGTCTGGGAGGACCCCGCCTCGTACACTCCCGGGCATGACCGAGACCCTTGCCACGCCTTCCAGGACACCGACGCCGCTTGCCCGCGCCTCCACGCTGCCCTCCCATCTGTACCTGGATGCGGACGTCCTGGAGCGCGAAAAGGAGCGCATCTTCGGGCGGACCTGGCAGCTCGTGGCACGCGGCGACGAGCTGGCTCGCGTCGGAGACTTCGTGCCAGGCACCATCCTGGACGAGCCCATCGTCATCACGCGTGGGCTGGACGGCGACCTGCGCGGCTTCTACAACGTGTGCCGCCATCGCGCGGGGCAGGTCGCTCTCACGCGCGGCAACCGCAAGAGCCTCCAGTGCCGCTATCACGGCTGGACGTACGGGCTGGATGGATGCCTGCGGGCTGCGCCAGAGATGGAGGACACGGAGGACTTCCGCAAGGAGGACTTCGGCCTACTGCCGATCAGCGTCGAGGCGTGGGGCCCATTCGTCTTCGCCAACCTGGACGCTGCCGCGCCGCCCTTGCTGGAGGCCATGGGCGCTATCCCGGCCGAAGTCGCCCAGGCGGGCTATGACGTCACGGACATGCGCCTGGTAGAGCGGCGGGACTACGTCATCGAGTGCAACTGGAAGGTCTACGTGGACAACTACCTCGAGGGCTACCACCTGCCCATCGCGCACCCGGGGCTGTTCAGGGAGGTCGACTACGACGCCTACCGCGTGGAGACCTTTCGCTACTACTCCAAGCAGCATGCGCCCATCCGCGAGCTCAAGCCGGGCGAGGAGCTTGGCCGGGACCGGCGATACATGCGCTCAGCCGAGGGCGAGGATGACGCGCTCTACTACTGGCTCTTCCCCAACACCATGTTCAACATCTACCAGGACAACATGAGCAGCAACGTCATCCTGCCCCTCAGCCACGACCGAACGCTGACCATCTTCGAGTGGTTCTTCGCCGACCCCGGCAGCGGTGAGGGGTGGGAGTCGATGCAGCAGACCATCGCCTTCTCCGATGAGATCCAGCAGGAGGACATCGTGCTCTGCGAGCAGGTCCAGCGGGGCCTGCGCTCCAAGGCTTACGACACCGGCCGCTTCAGCGCCAAGCGCGAGAACGGCGTCCACCACTTCCAGTCGCTGGTGCGTGAGTTCCTGGGCGAGTAGGGGTGAACCGCGGTTCCAGGACTACGGGGAACGGCGTCGCGGCCGCAAGGGGACGGCGGGACGCAGGCGCTCAGATCGTGCGCGCAGCGCGTCGGAACCTGTCGATCCGTCACGATCGATGAACAGGAAGGAGCCGCCGGACCCCTTGGCCGTGTGGCTCGGTCGTATCCGGGACCAGTCGGCCGCGTATCCGCCACCGGCGACGACACCGATACGTCGATCCGTGCTGCCTACAGCGTGGCGGATGGCGGACAGTGCCTGCGGGACTCGCCGCCGCCAAGTCGGTCCGGCAGCAGCCAGCCGATCGGCGCTGGGATCCCGCCGTAGCCTGCCGCAGGGTCTTGGGCTGTTCGGCCATCGTGACGTCTTGCACGGATGCCACAGACATGGAGCTCGTGCCATGACCCACCCGCAGCGCCGCCCTACGCTACGGTGCTGCCGGGCGTTCCCCCAGCATCTCCGCGATGCCCCAGGCCACGACCAGCAGCCCGGCCCCGGCCACGTAGAGCCCGGGCGCCCGGTCGGGGCCGGCGAGGATGCCCTCCCCCGACAGCTGCACGATGCGCATCACGAAGCCGGCCACCGCCAGGCCGGCCAGCAGCAGATAGGTCACGGGCCGGTCCCAGCCCGATCGACCGTAGCGCGACGCGTAGGGCAGGACGAGCACGGCCAGAAGCGCCACGGCCGCGATGAAGACGAGGATCCCGGTGCCCTCGAAGCCGTTGCCGCTGATGGGCGTGATAGAGGTCACCTCGCCGCCCACCTTGAACCAGTCGAGCGGCATGGAGATGAGGAGGATGATGGCGCCCAGGCCGACCAGGAGGCGTCCCCGTCCCAGCCCACGGCGGGTCATGGCTGTTCGTACACCTCGGGCTTAAGGACCCCGATGAAGGGCAGGTTGCGGTAAAACTCGCCGTAGTCAAGGCCGTAGCCGACAACGAACTGGTCGGGGATGATGAAGCCGCGATAGTCGATGTCGATCTCCACCAGGCGGCGTGCCGGCTTGTCCAGGAGTGCGCAGATGCGAAGAGTGCGGGGGTTCTTGCCGCGCAGGTAGCGCAGCAGGTAGTTGAGGGTCAGCCCGGTGTCGATGATGTCCTCCACGATGAGCACGTCCTTGCCATCGATGGACGAGCTCAGATCCTTGAGGATGCGCACCAGCCCTGACGTTTCGGTGGCGGTGCCGCCGTAGGAGCTGACCTCCATCAGGTCGATCTGGACGGGGATGGTCATGGCTCGCATCAGGTCGGCCATGAAGGGCAGAGCGCCTTTGAGAACGCTCACCAGCACCAGGTCGTGGCCGGCATAGTCGGTGCTCAGCTGGGAGCCCAATTCGCCCACCTTGACCTCGATCTGCTCGCCCGTGACAAGTACTTCGCCCACATCGGCTACCAGGTCGGGCCGTCGCGTATCGTTGATGCCGTACCTCCTCTACCGCTGTCCGGGGAGCGCGCCCGAGGCGACCTGATCGGTCTGACCGACCGCCACGGTCAGAGGGACACGGGGACCTCGTCTGCGGCCGGGCGGGGTGACGGGCTGTTCGCGACCAGCCATGGACGCTTCGGCGAGGGCCTGGCCCTCCATGCCGGCCATGGAGGCGGCCACATCGATGCGACCGTACTTCAGGAGCAGCGCCCGGAAGTCTTTGCCGTAGAGCAGCTTGACGCGCAGCATCGGGTACAGCGCCCGCAGCCGCCGAAGCTTGCGGTTCTTCCTGCGCACCAGGCTCTGCTTGAGCGTCGTCAGCTCCACGTACAGATCGAGTTCAGGCAGGTAGAAGTCCGGCGCGAAGGACTCCACCACCGCACCAGCCAGGTTCCAACGGATGGGAAAGGCTCGGGGCTCGTATTCCCAGCGGACCTCGTAGTAGTCCAGGATCCGAGCCAACTCGGCTTCGCTTGCGTGCGCGAAGCGGGCGACACCGCCCTTGCTCACGTGCCGGAGGGCCCCGGGTCGCGCCGGGTGTCCGGATCGCGGAAGAGGGACTGGAAGTCACCGTCGAAGCGGACCAGGAAGCGCGACATGTCGAGCAGGTCGTCGGTGCCGACGGGCGAGAGGGACGCGTCGGTCGGTCCATCACCCGGCGCGACGGCCAGCTCCAGATCGCCCGTCTCAGCGTACGGATCGTCCGCCTCGTCGAGCTGGATGGTGACCACGGCCACGGCCTGTGCGCCACACGTCTCGCAGCCCATGTCGACGAAGAAGAGCTCCTCGCGCTGCGCCAGGATGCGGATCTGGCCCGGGCTATAGGCGCGGCCGCAGGTGGCGCAGCCGAACGAGGTCAACTGGGTCCTCAGCCAGTCGGCTCCATCCATCGAGAGGGAGTCTACTCGCCGAGGCGACGGAGCGGGAAGGGCGCGGCGATATACTCCCGGTCGGTATCAGGCGACCACGCCCCGCGGGAACGGGACCGACGGAATGGGAGGTGAAGATGGCCACGGACGAAGCTCGGTCGGGGGCCAGCGCACGCGGTGCCACGCCGACAGGCCGGACGCGTTCCGAGCGCGGCCACTCCTACACCAAGGACCGGGCACAGCTCCTGCGACGC
>JALZLU010000027.1 GCA_030858685.1 Chloroflexota bacterium
GTGCGCTGGTGATGCTCGACGGCAAGCGGCAGCGCAATCCCGACAAGAAGCACGGCAACATCCCGCTTTGATGACCCCACTACCCATCGCGCGGTGGATCTTCGGTGACGAGCGGACGCTAACCGAATAACCGACGGAAGCAACCGCGGCATCGGTGTCTTTGCGCAAAGACACCCGTCGACCTGAGCCATCCCGCGCCTCCCGTCGGACGTGAAGCGCCAGCCAGGCGAAGCCCTGAGACGCGTGCTCATCGCGAACCGCGGTGAGATCGCCCTACGAATCATCCGCGCCTGCAGGGAGGCAGGCGTCGTGAGCGTTGCCGTCTACAGCGACGCGGACAGGACGGCACGGCACACTCGCGCCGCCGACCACACCGCGCGTATCGGTCCGCCACCAGCGGCTGAGTCGTATCTTCGGGGAGACCGCATCATCGAGGCGGCGCTACGCCGCGGAGCCGATGCCATCCATCCGGGCTACGGGTTCCTCTCCGAACGGGCAGACTTCGCGATCGCCTGCGAGGCGGCCGGCCTGGTGTTCATCGGTCCATCGCCGGAGACCTTGGCGAAGCTCGGCGACAAGCTCGCCGCGCGGCGGGCTGCGGCCTCGGTGGACGTGCCCATCGTGCCCGGAACCTTCGAGCCTCTCGCGACAGACTCCACCGAAGCCAGGCATCGGGTCGCCGCCGGGGCGGAACGGATCGGCTGGCCGCTGCTAGTCAAGGCGGCCGCCGGTGGCGGCGGCAGGGGCATGCGGCGGGTCGACAATGCCGGGGGCCTCGAGGCCGCCATCGCATCAGCCACGCGCGAGGCGGCGGCCGCGTTCGGCGATGGCGCGGTCTACCTGGAGCGCTTCGTGGAGGGCGGGCGGCATGTGGAAGTCCAACTGCTGGGCGACGACCAGGGCACCATCGTGGCGCTTGGGGAGCGGGATTGCTCCATCCAGCGCCGGCACCAGAAACTCGTGGAGGAGGCACCCGCGCCCGGCCTGACCACGGAGCAGCGCTCCACGGTACACGCGCTGGCGGTGCGGATGGCCGGGACCGTGGGCCTTCGAAACGCGGCGACCGCTGAGTTCCTGCTGACGCCCGAAGGCGACTTCTACTTCCTGGAGGTCAACGCCCGTCTGCAGGTGGAGCATGGTGTGACCGAGCTCATCACGGGCCTCGACCTTGTGCAGGAGCAGTTGGCCATCGCTGCCGGCTCGCCGCTGTCCGCTGCCGTCCTCGCTGCTGCCTCCGACGCGGCTACTCCCAAGGGTCACGCCATCGAGGTGCGCATCAGTGCGGAGCATCCCCTGCGCGACTTCGCGCCGAGTCCCGGCACGATCACCCGCTGGCGTGAACCCGGTGGCCCGGGGGTCCGCGTCGACTCAGGAGTGGAGGAGGGGACCGCGATCACGGCCGAGTACGACCCCCTGCTGGCCAAGCTGCTGGTCCTGGCGCCTGATCGAGAGGCGGCCCTGGGCCGCCTGCGACGGGCGCTGGATGAATTCGAGATCGGTGGCGTTCAGACGACCTTGCCCTTCCATCACTGGCTGGCAGACCAGTCCGACTTCGCCGCGGGCCGCCTCCGGACGGACTTCGTGGCGCGCAGCTGGGATCCAGGACCTTCGTGGCGAGCCTCGGCCGAGCGCGCGATCGAAGCCGTGGCGCAGGTGGCCGCGCACCGTGGACCGGTGCCAGGCGGCGTCCCGCGCGATCTCGGCTCGAACGGCGCGCCTCCCGGAGTCGTAGTCTCCGACGCCTGGCAGGAGGCGGCAAGGAGCGAAGCCGTGGACCGATGGCCGTAGTCGGCACAGGCCGGCTGCGGCTGATCGTCGAGGGCCCTGAGCCCCTCGTCATCGAGCGTGATGGCACGGATCCCGAGAAGCCGGGCGAGGACGGCGGCGGGCGGCATCCTCGCGCCAGCGTCCGAGCCCTTCCGGACTCCGCTGCCTCGAGGGCTGTCGGTCAGCAGCACTATGAGGCGGTCGTGACAGGTTGGGTCTTCCGCATCTCCGTCGAATCAGCCGACCGAGCGCAGCTCCGGGAGCGCGCTGCCCGGGCCGCGGTGGAGGTCGGTGGGCAAGTCGGGGTGACCGTCCGAGCCCAGATCCCCGGAAGGGTGGTGCGCGTCTGGGTCGGGCCAGGCGAGGCGGTCGAGTCCGGCCAGCGGCTCCTCGCAGTCGAGGCCATGAAGATGGAGAACGAGGTCCGTGCTCCACGTGCCGGGGTCGTCGGGAGACTGCCGGTAGCCATCGGACAGACCGTCGAACTCGGGGACGACCTGGTGACGCTGGAGTAGC
>JALZLU010000029.1 GCA_030858685.1 Chloroflexota bacterium
AGCAGCAGGTTGGCGTCGACGATGATCACCGCCGCTGCGCGCCCTCCAGCCGGTCGAGGAGTCCCTCGATGTCGTCCAGCTCGACGCCCGCCTTGAGTCCCATGTCAACGGGCTTGACCGTGTAGGACATGCCCTGGCCAGCGCGGAGCGAGCGTCGCTCGAGTCCGGCCCTGATGGCCTCGTTCACCACGGCCTTGAATGGTCGTCCCGTGCGCTGCGCCTCGCCGCGGAGACGATCCATGACGTCTTCTTCCAATGTCAGGGTGGTACGGAGTCCCATCGACTGATGCTATCATCCCTAGCATCATGATGCGTCCGACCGGCTTCGGCTGCAGGTGACGCCCCGGTGAGCTTGGAGGACTACTACGACTCGAGGAGTCGCTCCTGACGCAGGGCAAGGTCGACCATCTTCAGATGGACCTTGCGCTGGTCTGCGATGGGGAACGGTCACCGCCGTCGCTCGCTTTCCACCGGCGCTTCGGGCTCGGCCGGCAAGAGCTCCAGGGTCGTGTCCAGGATCTCCAGGCGGAGCATCGCCTGCGTCGACCCATGGCGCGGGTACTTCGCTTCCAACGCCCGGCTGCAAGCCGGGATGCGTTCGCCATCGGCGGCCGGGTCGACACGAACCTCGATTCGCACCTCGCCAGCGATGATCACCGCGATCCTTGACGCGAGCGCCTCGCGATACCAGCGCGCCTGCGCTCCCTGGTAGGAGCGGATCAGCACCCGATCCGCCGGGTCGACCACCACCCAGATGATCGTCCGATGCACGGATTCACCGGCAACGGGGCGCGTCTCGATCTCCACCTCAGCCATGCGGCGAAGGAGATCCAGGTCCTCGTCCGGGAACGTTCCATCGGCCGATCGTATCGCGCTTTTCGCGACCCGTTGGAGGCCCATCATGGCTTCCCATGTCACGGAGTGTCCGTTCCCCCGTGGAGCAGCTACGGATCAAGAGCCGGTGGGATCCTCCGGTCGAGCGCATCGCACCAGGGTCGAGTGCCACGATGGTGGTCGCGTGCACGATGGCGGGGGCGGCGCTCCTCTTCATATCCTGGGGCGCCATCGGTACCTTCACCGTCTCGATCCCGCTCGTCCTGGCGATGGTCACGCTGGCGGGTCTTCAGTCGATCGTGGTGGCTCCATTCCTGAGAGACGGCGGAAGCTGGTCGCCGCTGCGACGCTGGCTCTTCGTCGCGTCCTTCTTGGCAGTATCGCTGCTGGCATTCGCCGTAGGCGTCTGGGTCGTGGGGCCGATCCCTCAGGAAACGTAGATCAACTGAGCAGCAGCACTGCTGCGGACATCGGGGGCAGGCGCACCGACTCGCCCTCCAGGACGGTGGCGTTAGACGAGGCGAGCGCCACTCGCCAGGGACCGGCGCCGTCGAGCGGGACGCGTCGCTCCTCGCCGGACAGGTTGCAGGCGACCCGTGAGCCGGGGCGGGCAACGACAAGCCACAAGGCGTCGCCATCGAAGGTCGTCTCTGCAACCGGTCCTGCCCAGAGTGCCGGGGTCTCGCGCCGCAGCGAGATCAACGCACGATGCCACTCAAGGATCCCGGAGTGCGGCTCCCGCTCGCGCTCGGTCCAGTCCAAACGCGACCGTTCGAACGTCTTCACGTCCTGCGGGTCGGGCACCTGGTCGGCGGCCCAGCCGAAGGACTCGAACTCGTGGGTGCGCCCTTCGCTGACCGCCTTCGCCAAGTCCGCGTCCTGGTGGTCGGTGAAGAACTGGAAGGGAGTGGATGCACCCCACTCCTCGCCCTGGAAGAGCATCGGCACGAACGGCCCGGCGAGTACCAGGGCCGCGGCCACTTTGAGCGCCTCGGTCGACATCAGGGCGCTGGACCTCTCGCCTACCGCCCGATTGCCGACCTGATCATGGTTCTGCAGGTAACCCAGGAAGCGGGAGCGCGCCAGGCCCTCCACCTCACGCCCGTGCACCCGGCAACGGAACGGCGAGTAGCGGCCGGCGAAGGCGAACACATCCTCCAGCGACCGCGCCAGCTCCGGCAGTCCGGCCGCGAAGTCGGCGTAGTAGCCGATCGCTTTGCCGGTGAGGGTCACGTGGAGCGCGTGGTGGAAGTCGTCGCTCCAGGCCGCGTCGATGCCGTAGCCGTGCTCCTCCCGCGGGCGCACGATGCGCGGATCGTTGAGGTCGCTCTCGGCGATGAGCACCAGGGACCGGCCGACCTCACGTTCCAGCTGGTCCACCTCACGCGCCATCTGCTCCAGGAGGTGGGTGGCGGACAGGTCGACGAAAGCGTGCACGGCGTCGATACGCAGCCCGTCCAGGTGGTAATCCCGCAGCCACATCAA
>JALZLU010000044.1 GCA_030858685.1 Chloroflexota bacterium
AACCAGGTCATCGTGATGACGCCGTTCACGCTGGCCGGGGCGATGGCTCCCGTGACCCTTGCCGGTGCCCTCGCGCAGCAGAACGCGGAGGCGCTGGCGGGCGTGGTGATGACGCAGGTCGTGCGGCCAGGAGCGCCCGTGGTGTACGGCGGCTTCACCTCGAACGTGGACATGCAATCGGGCGCACCCGCCTTCGGCACGCCGGAGTACATGCGCACGGCCATGGTCGGCGGCCAGTTGGCTCGTCGTTATGGGCTCCCATACCGTTCGTCCAACGTGTGCGCCGCCAACGCGGTGGATGCCCAGGCGGCCTACGAGTCCGTCTTCTCCCTGTGGGGCGCGGTGATGGGCGGGGTCAACCTGCTGATGCACGGGCAGGGCTGGATGGAGGGTGGGTTGCACGCCGGGTTCGAGAAGATGATCCTGGACGCGGACCTGCTCCAGATGGTCTCGGCCTTCCTCGACCCCATCGCCGTCGACGAGGACAGCCTGGGCCTGGCCGCCATCCGCGAAGTCGGGCCTGGCGGACACTTCTTCGGAGCCGAGCACACGCAGTCGCGCTACCGGACCGCGTTCCACAAGCCGATGCTCTCGGACTGGCGGAACTACGAGTCGTGGCAGGAGGCAGGCAGCCCCGAAGCGGCCGCCAAGGCCAACAGCATCGGCAAGGAGCTGTTGGCCGCTTACCAGGCCCCCGGCATCGACCCCGCCGTGGAGGAGGAGCTGACCGCCTTCGTGGCGCGCCGCAAGGCGGAGGGCGGCGTGCCGACGGACTTTTGAGTCCGGTTCGAAGGGGAGGTCCAAGGTGAGGTCGTCGGCGCGGGTCGTGGTCATCGGCGGCGGGGTCGTCGGCTGTGCCGTGCTGTACCACCTGACCAAGGCCGGTTGGACCGACGTGATGCTCCTGGAGCGCAAGGAGCTGACCTCCGGCTCGACGTGGCACTCGGCGGGCGGCATGCACACCCTCAACGGCGACCCGAACATGTCCAAGCTCCAGCAATACACGGTCCAGCTCTACGAGGAGATCGAGCGCATCTCCGGGCAGGATTGCGGCATCCACCTGCCCGGCGGACTGATGCTGGCCGACACCGAGGTGCGCATGGACTTCCTGCGCATGACCCAGGCCCGCGGACGCTATCTGGGCATGGACCTGGAGCTCATCACTCCCAAAGAGGCGCAGTCGCTCTTCCCGCTGCTCGACCCGGACTGCTTCGTGGGCGCGCTCTACGACCCGGTCGAGGGTCACGTCGACCCATCGGGAGTGACCCGCGCCTACGCCATCGCCGCGCGCATGGCCGGCGCCGAGGTGCACCGCAACAGTTGGGTCACCGGCCTGACCCAGCGCGCCGACGGCAGCTGGGACGTCCATGTCGACGGCGGCGACCCGATCCACGCCGAACATGTCGTCAATGCCGCCGGGTTGTGGGCCCGTGAGGTCGGCCGCATGGTCGGTCTGGAGCTGCCCGTCCTGGCCATGGAGCACATGTACCTTCTCACCGAAGACATGCCCGAGGTCGCCGCCAACCGGGCCGCCACTGGCAAGGAGATGGCCATGGCCATGGACTTCGGTGGCGAGATCTACATCCGCCAGGAAGGCGGCGGCATGCTGCTGGGTACGTACGAGCAGGCCTGCGTGCCCTGGTCGCCCACCGAGACGCCCTGGGACTTCGGTGCCCAGTTGCTGAAGCCCGATCTGGAGCGCCTGACCCCGGAGCTGGAGGTGGCCTTCCGTCACTACCCGGCCATGGCCACGGTGGGCATCAAGAAGGTCATCAATGGCCCCTTCACTTTCTCGCCCGACGGCAACCCGCTGGTCGGCCCGGTTCGCGGGCTGCGCAACTACTGGGTCGCCTGCGCCGTGATGGCCGGGCTGTCACAGGGCGGCGGCGTGGGCCTCGCTCTGGCCAGCTGGATGACACAGGGCGACCCGGGCATGGATATCTGGGGCATGGATGTGGCGCGCTATGGCGACTACGCCACCATCGGCTACACCAACGCCAAGGTGCGCGAGAACTACGCGCGTCGATTCCGGATCACCTTCCCCAACGAGGAGCTGCCTGCCGGACGTCCGCTGCACACCACGCCCGTCTACGACCGGCTGACGGCGGCTCATGCGGTCTGGGGCGCCTCCTACGGCCTGGAGCATGCACTCTGGTTCCAGGAGCCGGGCAGGGAGCCTCGGGAGGAAGTCACCTTCCGTCGGTCCAACGCCTGGCATCAGGTGGCGGCCGAATGTGCCGCCGTCCGTGAGCGTGTCGGTCTGATCGAGACATCGAACTTTGCCAAGTACCACGTGACCGGTCCGGGTGCCGCCGCGTGGCTGTCCGGGCTGCTGACCAACCGGCTGCCCGCGGTGGGCCGGATCGGCCTGACCGCGATGCTCGCCCCGGAGGGTCGGATCCTGGGCGAGTTCACGGTGGCCCGCGCCAGCGACGAGGAGTTCTTCCTGTTCGGATCCCAGGCGGCGGAGACCCATCACAGCCGCTGGTTCCTGGCGCATCTCCCGGCCGACGGGTCCGTAGCCTTCCGCGTGCTCGGCCTGAGTCTGGTGGGTCTCTCGCTGGCCGGTCCCCGGGCACGCGACGTGCTCCAGAAG
>JALZLU010000262.1 GCA_030858685.1 Chloroflexota bacterium
GAGCAGGGTCCATGGTCGCCTGGGACAGCTGCCGCTGGCCCTCGTGATGGTCGCGCTGACCGCCGCTACGCTCTGGTCGCTGGGCCAGGATCTGGTCTTCGTAGAGGACAGGGAGGTGGTGGAAGGCGCGTGGCCTGCCCCGGCCGTGTCGAGATCATGGAACGTGTCCAGCGGCTGATCGTGACGGCAAGCCGCGAACCAGTCATCGAGATGCGCTACAGGCCCGACTTCCGGGTCGATCCATGGCTGACCATGGCACCGCTCCAGCACGGTCGCGGCGATCCGACCACCCGGCTGCTGCCGTCAGCCATCTGGCGAGCCACGCGGACGCCGCACGGGCCAGCCACCCTGCGGCTGACCCGCGACGGTGCGGACCTGGCAGTGCTGGCGTGGGGTCCAGGCAGCGCCTGGGCCCTGGCGGCCCTGCCGCGGCTGCTCGGCGCCGAAGACGAACCTGAGCGGTTCCAGCCGCGTCACCCGCTCCTGTCACATCTGCAACGGCGTTTCAGGGGGCTGCGCTTCGGACGCAGCGATGCTGTGGTCGAGGCACTCTTGCCGGCCGTCCTGGAACAGAAGGTAACGGGCATCGAGGCACGGACCAGCTATCGCGCCATCATCCGCACCCACGGCGAGCGAGCGCCGGGGCCGGGTGTGCTCTGGATCTCGCCGCTGCCTGGCCGTCTCACGGCGACGCCGACCCATGCCTATCACCGCCTCGGCGTGGAGGAGCGCCGAGCCGTGACCCTGCGCCGCATCGGGGCGCTGGCGGACCGTCTTGAGGCCACGACGATGCTGCCCGGACCAGAGGCGCGGGCACGACTCCAGACGTTGCCCGGCATCGGACCCTGGACGGCGGCGGAGGTGGGGCGCGTCGCCTTCGGCGACCCGGATGCCGTCAGCATCGGGGACTACCACGTGCCGTCGCTGGTGAGCTGGGCACTGGCTGGCGAGCCACGCGGCGACGACGCACGGATGCTGGAGCTGCTCGAGCCCTATGCCGGACAGCGTGCTCGCGTGGTGCGCCTATTGGAGTTGGCGGGTGACCATCCGCCGCGGCGCGGTCCCCGTCTGGCGCCTCGCTCCATCGCCGGCATCTGAGCGACGGAGCACCAACGCGTCACTCAGCGAGAGGTTCGCTCCGAGGAGGGCGCGGGGGCCGCCGCGGCGGCGGGCGCCGAGATGACCGGAGGCGGCTCCTCAGCGGCGGCGATGGCGATCTCGATATCGGCCACTTCCTCCGATGCTGCCCGATAAGCCGAGCTGTCCAGCGGCGCTTCATCTCGCTGGCGGCGTGCCTCGACATGCCTCGTCATCAGGTCGCCGCGATCCCGCTCGGTCATCTCATACTCCCAACCGCAGGAGGAGGCGGGCGTCGACCCAGCCAGTCCAGCCGTTAGAGGCTACGACCCGTGTCCAATCGCCAGCCTGCTCCATGGCCCGCACATCCAGCCGGGGTGCCAGCGTGGCGATGGGTGGTCGCGCCGGATCGGGGGCCGCCCACGCCTGGAGGCCCGAGTCGGGGACGCGGTGAGTCGGTGCCCACACATCCGTGACCAAGCCCGGCGGTGCCTGGGGCTGCGTGGCCGTCGCCCCGGTCGATGGGTCCTGCGGGCCCAGCTGGCCCGGCTCGTCCTGCGCCGCGGGCTGCACGGCGGGCGATGGCGCCACGGGCAAGGCAGGGATCGACCCGAGCTGCGAGCGCAGGACGCGAATCTCATCGCGCTGCCTGAGCACGTCCGGGTGCCCCGGATCGCCGAGCCGCGTGCGCACCATGGCAAGGTTGATCTGCTCGCGTTGCAGGCGTCCCAGGATCTTGGCTGCCGCTGGTCCATGAGTGCGCGCCACGGCGCGTCGTGCACGGAACCTGCTGCGGATGTCAGCCAATGTCAGCACCTCATCGCGCGAGAGCACGTCCGATCCCGCCTCGTCGGCCGTGGCGACCTCGAACCAGCGCCGCTCGCGCCGCTGTGCCAGGACGATGAGCAGGACCAGGAAGCCCAGGAAGGGCGCGCCCTTGAGAAGTCCGAAGGTGATCATCTCGATGGGACCGGGGTCGCCGGCCAGGATGGTCGCGAGCAGCGGCGAGTTCCACACGAAGTGGGCCGTGACGCCGGCAGCGAACATGCCCGCCGCGACCAGTAGCCGGCGCTGATGGGGCTGGTCGCGGCGCGTCAGGTAGTAGGCGATGCCGATGCCCGTCAGGCCGGTCCACAGGACGTGCATGTAGAAGCCCGAGAAGACGACGCGCAACAGGTACATCTGGAGGACCGGACCGAACTGGTCGGCGCCGCCCATGGCCGCCACGGGTCGCACGAAATAGCTCACGTTCTCCACCACGGCAAAGCCCAGACCGACCATGGCCCCGTAGACGAAGCCGTCGAACAGATCGTCGATCTCCACGGTCACGATGAGGGCGATGAGTACCAGGCCCAGGTACTTGACCGTCTCCTCGATGACGGGCGCCACGAGGGCCGGCCCCCAGGTCTGCGTGAACTCCGCCCCGAACACCTTCTGCAGGATCTCGAACCAGGCCGTGTTGGCCACGATGGCCAGCCCCGTGGAGGCTACGGCTCCCCATAGGAAGGCCGTCACCAGGATGGCGATCGGTTCGCGCTCGAATTGATCCAGGATGTAGATCGCCAGCACGACCGGGATCATCCAGAGTGCGAGGAGCACCCAGGAGAAGAACCAGGCCGCCGGGAATGCCTGGAGGATGGTGAGTTGCTCGCCCACGTTCATCCATCCGGTGATGACCAACACGATGGCCAGCAGCCAGAAGGCCGGCTGTCGACGCTGGATGATCGAGGCGTGGTAGCCCCAGCGCGGCGGGATGGGCGCGGGCGCCGGCGCAGCCGGTGTGGCGGCCGCCTGGCTGGTCATCAGCGCACCTCCACGGTTTCGATCAAGGTGCCGATCTCGGAGAGGGCAGGTGCCAACTGGCCCTGTGGTGCGTAGGCATCGAAGAGCAACGGGCGGCCCTGTAGGATCACACCCGTCAACTGGCCCTCGAGCGGATAGGAGATGCCCTCGAAGTTGCCGCTGTAGGTGGCGCGCGCGCCGGGAGCCCCGGCCGCGACCGGCACGACCTGCACGGGCGTCGAGCTGAACTGGCTGGCCTGCGGCTGCATGACCTCCCGCACGAACGAGTCGACAAGGGTCGCGGCGTCGCCCTGGAAGGTCGCGTTCAGACGAACGTCGACGACGACCGCACCCTGGGAAAGACGCAGCTGTCCCGAGCCGAGCGACTCAGCGGTCCAGCCCGCCGGGGGATAGATGATCACGCCGCCCCCCAGCTGGACGCCTCTGCCGGACGTCACCGGCGCCGGGTCGGGCTGACCGCCGGGACCGGGACGGGCCGAGACGGGGACGATCGCGTTGAGGAACAGCGATCCGAAGACGACGGCTGCCATCACGCCGGCCACGGTGAGCGTGGCGCGCCAGCCAGACGGGTCCAGGCGCGAAAGCAGGGATCGGCCGTGACCGGTCAGCGCTCCGAAGGCATCGGCGATGTCCGGGGGCGCTGGCGGCGCGACGGGCGGCGCGACGGGCGGAGCGACGGGTGGCGG
>JALZLU010000263.1 GCA_030858685.1 Chloroflexota bacterium
CTCTACCCCTAGGCTCCCTTGCCGGTGGGCGCCTCCGTGTCCTGCAAGTACGCGCCGTATCCGATGTCGTCCGGTGAGTGACCGGCCAGCGTGAGCATCGCGGCGGCCTCGGCCTGCTGCTGTGTCGTGTGCGCCAGCTCCTTGGCCGGCCCATGTTCGCTGCTGGCGGCTCGTCTCGCCCTCGCACCACTTTGCCACGACCCGGATCGACGGTGGCCGCGCGAGGGGCCGGTGCTACCATCCGCGGGCGATGCTGGATCACGAGGAGCAGTTCCTGTTCAAGGAGGAGATCCTCCATCTGGCGACCGCCACGAGCGAGCCGGGCGTGCTGGACAACGTCGAGGATCTGCTCACCGACGTGATCACCAGCCCGCGCTTCGACTCGGAGGTGTTCACGCTGGAGCGCTCCCTCCAGGTGATGCTGGGAGCGCGGGCGGGGACCACGCTCGTGGGCCTGCTCACGGTCACGCCGGAAGTCTTCGACCAGGTCGCGGAGGTGGCCATCGCGCCGGAGGTTCATGAGCGACTGGTCGCTTGGCGGGCGCGCTTCGGACTGGCCATCGACAACGCGCTCAACTTCCTGAACAACCCGGATGGCATCCAGGGCCACGACTTCTCGACTCAGGTGGCCCATGTCGATGACCGGCGTGTGCTGCAGGGCCGACTCACCCTGGTCCGCTACAACAACGAGCCGCAATTCTTCCTGGCTGATGCGGCGGTGTTCTACGGCCTCATCGCGGATGTACTGGACCGGCTCGGGCCGCACAGCGATGCCGACACGGTGGATCCTGAGACGCTTTCGCGGCTGAAGGACGCCATCGCCCAGATCGAACGGCGGCAGCTCGCGCGGGACCGCTCCTGATCCGTCCGGCGGGGGTCGTCCCGCGCTAGGCTGACCGGCATGCGTCAGCTCTACCTCGCCGCGACCGGCATGAACCGCGGCAAGACCACGGTCTCGCTGGGGTTGCTGGCGGCACTCATCGACCGTGGCCTGGACACCGGCTTCATCAAGCCCGTCGGCCAGCGGTATGCAGTAGTGGATGGCGTCCCGGCGGACGAGGATGCGATCCTCATGAGGACCGTCTTCGGCATGCCCGATCCCCTCACCGTGATGAGTCCCGTCCACATCCCGCGCGGCTTCACCAAGAGCTACATCAGCGGCGACGTCACGGAGGATCTGCCCTCACGCATCAGGCACGCCCACGATGAGGCGGCGCGCGGTCGGGACGTGCTGCTCATCGAGGGCACCGGCCACGCCGGGGTCGGCGCGGTCATCGATCTCTCGAATGCCGACGTGGCGCGCATGCTGGGCGCTCCGGTGGTCATCGTCTCGGGGGCCGGCGTGGGCCGCCCCATCGATGAGATCGTGCTGAACCATGCGCTCTTCGCGGCGCGCGGTGTGGAGGTGGTAGGCGCGGTCATCAACAAGGTCGACGCCGACGCCCACCCCAGCCTGCCGGGCGTCCTTCGCGCTGGACTGGCGCGCCACGACATCGAGCTGCTGGGCATGCTGCCCTACCGGCCGCTCCTCTCCAACCCGACCCTCTCCATGCTCGTGGAGCAGATGCCCGGCGAGGTACTGCATCCGGGCGCCGACCTTGATCGCGTCATCGACCACGTGGCCATCGGTGCCATGCAGCCGCGCCACCTGCTGGAGCGAATCGGACCCGGCAGCCTGCTCATCGTGCCCGGCGATCGGGAGGACGTCATCCAGGCCACGGTCGCCGCCAATCGGACGGCGCGCTCCCTGCGCTCCGACCCGGGACTGTTCGACCGGCTGCGCAACCGGTCGCGCTTCGGGCGGCGCGCTGACGATCCGGCACGAACGGAGCTGGCCGGGATGCTTTTCACCGGTGGCTACCGGCCAAGGCCGCGCGACCTGGAGGCGATCAAGTCGGAGGATCTCTTCGCCTACCTCGTCGAGCCGGACACGTACGCCGCGGCTTCGCGCGTCCACGATCTGCTGGTCAAGATCCACGCCGCGGACACGGCCAAGATCGCCCTCATCAAGGCACTCGTCGCAGAGCATCTGGACGTCGACCGTCTGCTCGAGGCCTTCCAGCGACCGGCTGATCGGATGGTCGAACGGGCATCCCGGGCC
>JALZLU010000067.1 GCA_030858685.1 Chloroflexota bacterium
TTTATACGGGCTCTGCAGCTTTCCAGATGTATGGTTCCAATACTGCCGCACCATCTCCGGGCCGGGTCGTGATGACCCTATCCTAGCATTACCGGCAGCATCACCCCCAGCCCCAGCACGAACAGCCACAGCGCGGGCGCCGGGGTCCCCGTCGGGCGCTGTCGGCGCGCTTCCCTGGCGGCGACGCGTGGGTCGAGCCGCAGCCAGCCGGCGTGGCGGCGCTCCAGCAGCAGGAACACGCAGGCCGTAGCGGCGCCGTAGATCAGGTGCCCCACCAGCGATGGCAACCCGGCGGACGCCGCCCCGGTGGTCCAGACGAACGGATGACCGAGCAGGATCGGCAACAGCGTCAGGTTGCCTACAAACCACCAGGTCAGCCCGTACACCATGCCCCACGCGATGCCGGATCCGAGATCGGAAGCCTCGTGGCGGAACAGCACACCGTAGCTCATGCCGATGAGCGTGCTGATCCCCATATGGACCACGAACCCGAGCACCGGTGATGAGCCGCCCACCAGGCCTGCTATCTGCGGTAGTACGCCGGTTGTGACCATCACCAGGCTGAAAAGTAGGCCGCCGGCAAGGCTCGCCGCAGCACCCCAGCCCAACGAACGCAGCGTGCGCGTCCCGGGCCCCTCGACCTCGCGGTTGATCGGGTCCGACTCGTAGAAGAAGCCAACCCAGAGCCTGTCCAGCGCGGCGTAGACCAGGCCCAACAGCAGGCCGAAAATCACGTGCCCCACCAGCGAACCGAATAGGGCGCCGCCCTGTTGGTAAGACCAGTCAGGCTGGCCGCCCCGCAAGATGGGCAGGAGCGTGAGCGGCCCCAGGAACCACCAGAAGATGCCGTAGGCTAGCCCCCAGCCTAAAGACGAGCCGAGGCCGCGCACATCGCGCTGGAACAACACGCCGAAGCTCGCGCCGATGGCGACCGCGATCCCGAAATGGAGCGTCATGCCTACCATGGCCGAATCCGAGCCGACCAAGCCTGCGATGAGCGGGAAGAAACCGACCTGAGCCATCCATTTGCTGAAGGCCCAGCCGCCCACAATGCCGGCCACCCCGCCGACTACCAGCGCCCGCGGCAGGCTGAAGCGGGCCTGCCCCGGTGGCGGGCGCAGGCCACCCAAGATCCCAAGCGTCACACCAAGCGGCAGGCCGAAGCACAGCAGGTACGCGACAAGCTCGGAAAAATGGGCGCGGGCCGTGTCGACCATGCCCATCGCCGGGGCTCCGCCGCCCAACAGCGGGAACAGGCCCGCAGGGGCTGCCAACCACAGCAGAAGCGCGTAGCCCAGGCCCCAGAGCAGCCCGGCGCCAGGGCTAACCGCCCGCCGCGCGGCCAGCAGCGCAAAGAGCAGGCCGTACAGTCCGCCGAGCGCAACGCCCCCCACGAACGAGGCAAGCCCTATGGCCCAGATCACCGCCCCACCCAGGCATCCAACGGCGAGGCCGGCGATCATACCGGTGGCGCGCGGGGAACTCATCACTCTAGTCGACATCGATCGTCTGCACGATGTCGCGGGGGAAGAACAACTCGATGTTCCAATCGACGAACACGCGCACCTTGCGCTCCAATCCAGGCAACTTGGACAAATAGATGGCCCGCCACAACATCCAGGCCAAAAGCCCGGAGAAGCGCACGCCCTTGATCTCCGCGCAAGCGGTGTGGTGGCCCACGACGCACAGCGTCCCCAGCCCGCTGAAGTGGAAGGCCTTGGGGGGCCGTCCGCGCACGCTGGCATGGATGTTGTGCGCCAGCGTGTAGGCTTCGCGCAGCGCGAACTGGGCCGTGGGAGGGCAGGGATCGCCGGTCTTGGCATCCGTTACGGCGGCACAGTCGCCCAAGGCCCACAGACCTGCGTGGCCAGAGACGGCAAGGTTCTCATCGACCGGCAGCGCGCCGCGTTTGTCGTGTTCGACCGGCAGGTCCCCGAGCAACGGATTCGGCATTGTCCCCGCCGTCCAGACCAGCGTCTCGGTGCGGATCTCCTCGCCCGAGTCAAGCACGACCACGCCCCGTTGCGCGTCCGCGACGCGGGTGTTGAGTTCGAACGTCACGCCCCGCTCCTTCATGTGCTCGAGGGCGTAGTCAGCGAGTGGCTCGCTCAACTCCGGGAGGATGCGATCCCGCGAGTGGATCACGATGATCCTCAGTTCCTCGGGCGGGATGTTCGGGTAGTAGGCCAGCATGCCGCGCGCGAAGTCGTTCAGCCCGCCGGCCAGCTCCGCGCCCGCGAAGCCACCGCCAGCCACCACGAAGGTCAGGAGCGGACGGCGGATCTCCGGGTTCGGCTCACGGTCGGCACGCTCGAACACGTCGATCGCCTG
>JALZLU010000109.1 GCA_030858685.1 Chloroflexota bacterium
GTGCGCGTCTCGGGGCACGAGGCGCCGGATGTCGTGGTGGTCGACCTGCGGCCCATGAATTCCCGCCGACCCTCGACCGTGGAGCCTCGCCGCCTGACCGACCTGATGTCCGATGCCTGGGGCGAGATCGGGATCGTGCGGCCAGTGACGCGCTGGCACGAGGTCGATGGTCGCCGCATCCAGGGTTGGTTCCTGGAGGCGCCGCGCCGCGACGGCAAGCCCGCCCCGCTGGTGGTGGAGATCCACGGCGGTCCCTCCACGCTCTACGGCTGGTCCATGTACTGGGAGTGGCACGTCATGGTCGCGCAGGGCATCAGCGTTTATGCCTGCAATCCGCGCGGCTCGCAGGGCTACGGCCAGGACTTCAACCACGCCAACTTCCGCGATTGGGGCGATGGCCCGATGCGCGACGTGATGGGCGGCGTGGACTCGTTGATCGCGGACGGGCTGGCCGACACTGACCGGCTGGGCGTCACCGGCGGCTCGTACGGCGGCTACCTGACCTCATGGATCGTGGGCCATACGGATCGATTCAAGGCAGCCGTGACGTGTCGGTCGGTGAATGACATGGCGGGCGAGATGCTCAGCGGCGACATCGCCGGTCCTCTGTTCGGAAGATACGAGTACGGCAAGAACCCCTGGGAGGACCCGGACATCTACCGGCTGCACTCTCCGCTGACCTACGCCGAGGACATCCACACGCCGCTCCTCATCCAGCACGCGGAAGAAGACCTGCGCTGCCCCATCACACAGGCCGAGCAACTCTTCACCGTGCTGCGCTCGCTGAAGCGGACCGTGCGATTGATGCGCGTCCCGCACGAGTCGCACGAATTGACGCGCAGTGGGGCACCCTTCCGGCGCGTCGAGAACATCGAGCGCATCACCGACTGGTTCCGCCACTTCCTGATCGACGGCAAACGCGGCCTGCCGCCCGCTTGATGGCGCCTTCGGGTCCTCGCCCGCGGGTGGGCGCCGCGGTGGACGTCGGTTCGAACAGCATCCATCTGTTGGTGGGGCTGGTGGGTCCGGGTCGCGTCCAACCGCTGGTCGATGAGAGCGAGCTGCTGGGCCTGGGCGACGTGGTCGATCGCAAGGGGCTCATCCCGGATGAATCCTGCGAGGCGATCGTCCGAACGTTGGAGCGCTACGCGGCGACGAGCGCGGCGTACGGCGCCGAGGCAATCACGTTGGTGGCCACCGAGCCGCTCCGCCGGGCCGCGAACCGCGCGGAGGTGCTGGAGCATGTCCTGGCCGCGACCGGGCGGCCGTTGCACGTCCTCAGCCACGAGGCGGAGGCGCGACTGACCCTCCTCGGCGTGACCGGCGGCGAGCCGGGAGTGGGTCCGCTGATGGTGGTGGACATCGGCGGTGGCTCGACCGAGATCATCTCGGTGACGGAGAGATCGGCCGAGCCCGTGGTGGGTGTCCTCGCGACGGGTTCATCGCGCCTCACCAAGGCCCTCGTGGTGCACGACCCGCCGACCTGGTTCGAGATCAACGCGTTGCGGGCTGAGAGCCGCCGCCTGGTCGAGGCGCTCTCGGACGGCATTGCGAGCGCCGGCCGCCCGCCGCGCTGCGTGATGGTCGGCGGGACGGCCTCGAACCTCGTGAAGCTGCCCGCGCCAGCGGCCGGAGACTTCCGGACCCTCGAACTGGCCGACCTGCCCGCCTGCTTCGACCTGCTCTCCCGAACTCCGGCTGACGCGCTGGTGATCCGCTTCGGGGTCAACCGGCGCCGTGCCGGCCAATTGACGGCCGGCGCGGCGTTGGTGGAGGCGCTGATGGAGCGCTACGGCGTGGCTCGGGCGGAGATCACGGCGGCGAGCCTACGGGAGGGGGCGATCCTTGCCGCGGCAAAGGCCGGCGACGCGTGGCCGGAGGCCGTTGGTCCGCCGCGAGCCTCGGATCGGCCAACCTGACTGGAATCGAGCGGCCGGAGCAGTCAGGCAGCGGCCTTCGACGTTTACCAGTCGACGTCCCGCCCCTCACTCCGCCTCGGTCAACCAGCCCAGAAGGTGGCGCAGGCCGCCCGGGACCCGATAGTGGCGACGACGACGGCCCTCCGGCAGCGTCTGGATCAGGCCCGCCTCGCGCAGTACGGTGAGGTGCTTCATCACCGCCCAGCGGGTGAGGCGCGGAGCGGTCGCGGCCAGGTCGGTGGTAGTGGCGCCGGGCTGGCGCGCCAGGGCTGCCAGGAGCGAGCGGCGTGTCGGCTCGGCCAGGGCGTGGCAGACGGCGCTCAGCTCATCCGGATCGGAACGCTTCATAGTGACCGGATGGTCACATGTCGTGGGCCACGAAGTCAAGGGCTGGCCTCATCGCGCGGCAAGGGCTACGATGGCGGGGTGAGCACCATCCTCGAGCGCACGGACCGCGCCGCCAACGACGCCGCACGAGCGGATGCATCGG
>JALZLU010000118.1 GCA_030858685.1 Chloroflexota bacterium
CGTCCTCCACGATGGCCAACCGCTGCCCGCCGGCTTCGGCCGCCCTCCACAGGCGTAGACCAGACTCTCCCTCGACCGCATCCAGCCGGTCGAGCAGGGCAGCCCGCGTGGAGAGCGATCCCGGGTCCGGTGGGCTAAGCGTGATGCGATCACCCGGCCGGACGCGCCCCGGGACGAGCACGCTGGCGTACATCCGGCTATCGGAGGGGTGCGTCATGACGGAGATGCGCCCGAAACGGCCGTCATGGAAGTTCCGTCGGATCGTGCGGCAGGGGGCGGTCGGTGTGGTCAGCTCGAGGACCAGGCCATCGCCGATCTCCACGCGCGTGCCGGGCGCCTGCTCGGACCACTCGATGCCCTCCGTGGTCAGGTTCTCCCCCGCGCCGCCGGGCTTGATGGGATGACCTTCGGAGCGCACCCGTTCGATGGCCTCCATGCCGTACAGGCACACCGCGCGGTAGGGGCCACCGTGGACCGTGGGTTCGTCGTGGCGGTCGCCCTCCAGGCCCAGTTCGTCGACCCACGCCTCCTCCACCGGCAGCTTGGGCACGCCACCTGACGAGACGTTGACCTGCACCACCTGGCCCTGCCCCGCGCACGGAACGTCAGCCGGGCGAGCGATGGGCATGGTCCCTTCCGTCATCCCCAGATGCTACTCGGAGGAGCGCGCTTCCTGAGAAAACTCTCAGCCTCGTCTCAGGCAAGCTTCAGCTGGGCGCACCATGCTGAGGCCGATGCGCTGGAGCTCCTCGCGGACGACGCGGGCAGTCTCCATGGCCGCCTCGGGATCCCGGCCCGCCGCTCCACGAGGAAGCCCTCCGACTCCAGGCCGCTCTTCACGAAGGAGGCGATGCGCGCCTCGTCCTCGAATCATCAGGATGCGCATCGGTGGATGCTAGCGGGCGGCTGGTACCAGTACCTTCGGGCCAGGCACAGGTTGGCCGACGGAGACTTACGATCGAGAAGTTCGACGCTGTGCTCGTCGTGTGGTGAGGGGAAACCGCGATGTGGCGGACCATCCGGCTGGGCCCGTGGCTTACGGCGCTCATGCTGCTAGGCGCATGTGCGGGATCAGAGCCCGCTTCGGAGGCTCCCTCGCGGGGCGCTGGGCCGTCCATGGGGGCTCTCGCGCCCAGTCCGTCCCTCACGTCCACGGCCGACCCTACGGCACCAGGCCCATCGATCCCGAGCTCGCCGACGGCTTCGCCTGTGGCATCGCCCACGACGTCGCCGCTCCCGACCAGCGCAGCCTCTCCGACATCTAGGCTTGCGACCGAGTCTCCGACAGCGAGCGCGCCTCCAGCGGTCGACGCATTCCTGGCCGGGTTCGTCACACGCGCCGACATCCCATTCCGGGTGTCGACGTGGGGCTCGATGGTCGGGGAAGGCCTGGGCAGTGCGACGATCTCGGGTACTAGCGCCGTAAGTGGTTCATCCACGCGCGGCGACCTTTGGATCCGTGCCGGCACCGAAGAGATCGCCTTCGACTACGTGATCGTCGGACGCAAGGCGTGGTTCCGCGCGTCGGGCGTTGCCTGGACAGCAGTCCCGTCGGTGGACTCGACCCAACCGCTGAACCCCTTTGCGCTTCTCGACGGTGACCAGTTGGAGTACGAAGGCACGGACACGGTCGGTGGCAGATCGGTCCATCGTCTCTTCACCCGTCAGTGGATCGGCGAGGACCCGGCGCTGTCACCGGATTGGGACGAGGTCGCCATCGAATCGAGCGAGACGTGGCTCTTCGTTGACGACAACGGCATCCCCGTGCGCATCGGTATGGAGTTCGTAGTCGACGGCACACGAGGCGGGAACAAGATCCGACTTGCCTACGAAGTCGAATACTCCTTCTCACGCGTGGGTGTGCCGGTCCGGATCCGACCTCCTCGCGGCTCCTGACGAGTCCGTCCCCGCGGCCTCACATGCGGAAGACGCCGAAGCGGGTCTCCTCGATGGGTGCGTTGAGCGCGGCGCTGATGGCCAGCGCCAGCACCTCGCGCGTCTGCGCCGGATCGATCACGCCGTCGTCCCAGAGTCGCGCCGTGGAATGGTAGGGACTGCCTTCACGTTCGTACTTGTCCAGGATGGGCGCCTCGAAGGCCGCCCGCGCCTCATCCGATGCCCAGGCACCGCCGGGCTGGGATGCCTCCCCGACCGTGCTCAGGACACGCGCCGCCTGCTGGCCGCCCATCACGCTGATGCGCGCGTTGGGCCACATCCACAGGCCGCGGCTGCCATAGGCGCGGCCGGCCATGGCGTAGTTGCCGGCCCCGAACGAGCCGCCCGTGATGACCGTGAACTTGGGCACCTCCGCGCAGGCCACGGCCATCACCAGCTTCGCGCCGTCCTTGGCGATGCCGCCCGCCTCGTACTCGCGCCCGACCATGAAGCC
>JALZLU010000129.1 GCA_030858685.1 Chloroflexota bacterium
CCTGCTGGCGCGGGTCGACGCGTTGGTGGCCCGAGTTGCTGTGCTGGAGAGCGAGAACGCGGCGCTGCGGGCGGACCTGAAGGCGCCGCCGAAGACGCCGGACAACTCCGGCACGCCACCCTCGCAGGGGCGCAAGGCGAACGGCGACGGCAAGCCCAGCCCCAAGGCCAGGGTGCATGCCGGAGCGCACCGCCCGCTGCATCCCAAGCCGACCCGTTGCGAGGCGGTCCGCGCAGAGTGCTGCCCGCACTGCCGCGCCGACCTGGGCGAGGTGACCCAGGTGGCGGTGCAGACCTACGACCGCATCGAGATCCCCGAGATCGCCCCGGACGTGACGCGGGTGGTGTTGCATGGCGGCGTCTGCCCGTGCTGTGCCGGGCGCTTCAAGGCAACCGCCCCGGCCGGGCTGGAGCCGGGCTCGCCGTTCGGGCCCAACCTGCGCGCCTTCGTGCTCTACCTGCGCTTCGGCCAGGCCATCCCGTTCGAGCGCCTGGCGCGGCTGATGCGTGACCTGTTCGGGCTGGAGATCAGCGAGGGGGCGCTGGCCAAGCTGCTGCAGAACAGCGCGCCAGCCTTTGCGGCGCAGACCAGCCTGATCAAGCAGCGCCTGCTGTCCAGCACGGTGCTGGCCTCCGACGAGACCAGCGTGCGCGTTGGCAAGAAGACCTTCTGGACCTGGGTGTTCCACCACGCCGACAGCGCCTGCTTCGTGATCCGCCCCTCGCGCGGCAAGGTGGTGGTGGGCGAGTTCCTCGGCGATGTCCGCCCTGCGGTCTGGATCTCCGACCGCCTCGGCGCCCAGAGGGGCTGGGCCACCCGGGACCATCAGGTCTGCCTCGCCCATCTGCTGCGTGACGTCCAGTACGCGATCGATGCCGGTGACTCTGCCTTCGCCCCCGGCGTGAAGCATCTGCTGCAACGCGCTGTGCGCATCGGCCATCGTCGTCCGGCGCTCGCCGACGCCACCCTGGCCGCCTACCACGCCCGGCTCCAGCGCACACTCGATGATCTGCTCAAGATCGTGCCGGACGACAAGCCGGGGCTGAAGCTCCAGCGCATCATCAAGCGCTTCCGGCAGAACCTGTTTGTCTTCCTGACCGACCGCGAGGTGTCGCCCACCAATAACGGGTCTGAACAGGCGCTGCGGCCCTGCGTCATCTTCCGCAAGATCACCAACGGCTTCCGATCCCTCTGGGGCGCCGACCTCTACGCCGACGTCCGCTCTGTCCTCGAGACCGCCCGACGACGCGGCGTCGGCATCCTCCATGCCCTCCGCCTCACTCTCAATGGACAGCCCCTGCCGACTGCTGCATGAACCCGCTTGCTCTCCATGGCCTCATCGCGCACAGGATAGGCATGCAGCTCGCAGTCGATGCGGTGCGTGATGGCAGGAGGCCGTGATGGCCAGAACCGCCAAGCCGAAGAGCGACGTCAACCGGAACGTGGTCAGCCTGAAGGTGACGCTGCGCGGCACGAAACCACCGGTTTGGCGCCGGCTCCTGGTTCCCGGTGAGACGACGCTCGGTGCCTTGCATCGCGCGATCCAGGCCGCCATGGGATGGGAAGACTACCATCTCCACACATTCGATATCGAGGGTCGGCAGTACGGTGATCCGCGGGCTGTCGACGATGTCGCCGACGAAAAACGCGTCACCCTGAACGGCCTGATCAACTCTGGCGTCACCCGCTTCACCTACACCTACGACTTCGGTGACAACTGGGAACATGCGCTCCTGATTGAAAAGCGCCTGCCCGTCGTTGAGGCTCTGTCCCGTCCCACATGTACCGCCGGAAGGCGCAGGTGTCCGCCCGAGGATTGTGGCGGCCCCTGGGGCTACCTTGAACTGCTCGAGGTTCTCGCCAATCCTGCTCATCCAGAGCACGCCGAGCGACGTGAGTGGCTGGGTGAAGACTTCGATCCCAACGACTTCAATCCCGAAATTGCAGACGCAATTCTGGCCGCCCGCTTCAGCCGCGCCTGACCACCGCGCATCCGCGGCGCCCGTCACATCGGCTAATCCCAGGCTCATTGGCCTGAGCAATTAC
>JALZLU010000152.1 GCA_030858685.1 Chloroflexota bacterium
GAACACCACGAGGCCCGTGCGCAGCCCGGCAGGTGGCGCGCCGCTCCACCACTCCTCGAACGGCGCGGCACCGTCCGGGGCCAGCGCCCGGAACGTCTCCGGTCGCAGTCGCAGGGTGTGGAGTATCTCGGATGACCAGAGCAGGACGACCACGTGCGTCACGCTGAGGAAGCTGCGGATCCCCAGGCGCGCGGCCAGCGCATCCGCCAGATAGGCCCGCTTGGCGTTGAAGGCCCCGACCGTGTCCTGGACATTCGGTAGACGCGTGCGCTGCTCGCAGTGGAGGAAGGCGGCGCGATCCGGACCCCAGGCCACCAGGTCCGCCCTACCGGCGAACTGGAAGTGCTGGTACGGCTCGGGAGTCGCGACCTTGAAGCCCCGGCGGTGGAGGCGATCCGCGATAGCCTCGGTCATGGCGGCGTGCACCGGATCCTCGTCACGTGGCCGAGCCGAGCGGCGCCGTCGGTCCTCCAGGGCGATGGACGGCTGAAGGCCCAGCGCGACGGCGAGTCGGACGTACGTCTCGACGGAGGCGGGTCGACCGCTCTCCGCCGCGTACACCGCCGCGGGCGAGAGGCACGCCTCGGAAGCGAGGCGCCGGATCGTCCAACCACGCGCTGAGCGTGCCTCAGTGATGAGCCGCCGTGCCGCAACTACAATCACGAGCGACACCGCCACCTTTCGCGAGGACTCATCGATGACCACCGTCGCCGGTACCAAGCCGCATCCGATCTTTTTGGCCGGCCGGTGGGTCGATTCGCCCGACATCCTCGACGTGGCAGACCCGGCCCGCCCTGATGAGCCGGCCGGCGCGACCTACAACGCCACGGAAGCGCAGTACGAGGAGGCCGCGGAGGCAGCCGTGCGCGCCTTCGAACAGACGCGTCGCATGCCTGCCTACGAGCGCGGTCGCATCCTGCGCGAGATCAACAGCGGGATCAAGGCGCGCCGCGAGGAGCTCGCTCGCATCATCACGCGCGAATCAGGCAAGCCCATCCGCGACGCGCTGGTGGAGGTGGATCGCGCCGCTCTCACCTTCCGCCTGGGCGCGGAAGAGGCGGAGCGCATGACCGGCGAGACGATCCCGCTGGACCTCATGCCCTCATCGCGCGGCCGCCTGGGCATCACCCGGCGCTTCCCGGTGGGTCCCGTGGCGGCCATCAGCCCCTTCAACTTCCCGCTCAACCTGGCCGCGCACAAGATCGCGCCGGCCATCGCCGCAGGTTGCTCCATCGTGCTCAAGCCGCCCTCCAAGGACCCGCTCACGATGCTCGCCGTGGCGGAGATCATCGAGTCGACCGGCCTGCCGGAGGGCGCCGTGTCCATCTTGCCCATGACCCGCGAGCTGGGCGATCGACTCGTCGCGGACGAGCGTTTCCGGCTGCTCACCTTTACCGGTTCTCCGTCGGTGGGCTGGCGCATGAAGGAACGCGCGGGCAAGAAGAAGGTCGTGCTGGAGCTGGGCGGCAACGCCGGAGCCATCGTCGATGAGACGGCCGACCTCGACTGGACCGTCAAGCGGATGGTCGTGGGCGCCTTCACCTATGCCGGCCAGACCTGCATCAGCGTCCAGCGCATGTTCATCCACGAGGCCGTCTTCGATGCGTTCATGGAGCGCTTCACCACGGCAGCGCAGGCCCTCAAGGTGGGTGACCCGCTTGATCCCGAGACACAGCTTGGCCCCATGGTCGATCGATCACAGGCCGAGCGGACGGAGCGTTGGGTGCGCGAGGCCGAGGAGCTGGGCGGTCGTGTGCTGATGGGCGGACGGGCGGACGGCAACTTCTTCCCGCCGACCGTACTGCTGGACACGCCCCGCGAGGCTCAGGTGTGCTCCAACGAGGCCTTTGCGCCGTTGGTCGTGGCATTCCCGTTCGGCGACTTCGGGCAGGCCATCCGCCAGGTGAACGACTCCGACTACGGGCTGCAGACCGGCGTCTTCACCAACGATCTGGGTCACGCCTGGCAGGCCTTCGACGAGCTGGAGGTGGGCGGCGTGATCATCAACGACGTGCCTACCTATCGCATCGACCACATGCCCTACGGCGGCGTGAAGGATTCTGGACTGGGTCGCGAGGGACTGCGCTGGGCCATCGACGATATGACCGAGCTGCGCATCATGGTCATGGCCCAGCCGGACGGACCGCAGCCGCGCCTCACCGACTGACCGCACCCCACTGCACTTCGCCGCCCGATATCGGCGAGCGTACCCCTGGCCCTAGTCCCTTCTAGCCAGTGGCCCACTCCGTGGCCATCGGGTCTGATGTCTTGGGCGGCACTACGACCCCTCGGTCGACCGTCGCCTCGGACCGCGACCCAGACGCGGCAGCCCTGAGAGGAAGAAGGACTAGAGAGATGACAGACGCGTCCGTTAACGCACACGACCCCGGCCCCAAAGGTCGACGCCGGCGCCTGATGATGCTCGCGGTGGCCGGACTGGCCGTTGTGAGCATGAGTGCCGGGTCGATCTCCTTGGCCCTGTTCACCGACCAGGAGACGGTCGACGGCACGTTCTCGTCGGGCAGCATCCTCCTCGACGACGTGAAGATCGACGGCCTGACGCTGACCACCAGCAATATGATGCCGGGCAGCTCCGTGACCGACGACGTGGTCGTCGAGAACGACGGCTCCAGCCAGCTGCGTTACTCGATGTCCACCTCGAGCACCAACGCGGACACCAAGGACCTGCGCTCCCAGCTGACACTGACCGTCAAGACGGCGGACGTCCTCCTGGGTGGCTGCACCCTGTTCGACGGCACGCAGCTCTACAGCGGGGCTCTCGGCGCGAGCGCAGCCAGCTTCGGCAGCTCGGCGACGGGCGCGCAGGCCGGTGACAGGAACCTGGCCGCCGCGGCTAACGAGACCCTCTGCTTCCGCGTCGCGCTGCCGCTGGCCACCGGAAACGCATACCAGAGCGCCTCCACCACCACGACCTTCACCTTCGACGCCGAGCAGACCGCCAACAACCCGTAGGCCCTTTGCCCGGAGACCTCCAGGACCCGGCCGAGAGGCCGGGTCCTCAAACAGCTTCCAGAGGAGCGCGACCACCATGGGAACCACCTGGATCGGAGCATTGCGTCGATCCGTCGGTCTTCTTTGGATCGGGCTACTCCTTTTCTTGGTCGCGCTCATGGCACTGCCCCACGTGGCGCCGCGCACGGGCCACCTCCCGTTCATCATCCGGGGCGGTTCCATGGAGCCGTCGATCCCACTCGGCTCGCTGGTCCTGGTCGAGCCGCTCGATCCCGCGGACGCGTCGGTGGGTGACGTCATCACCGTTCGGGCCGACAACGGCGTCGTGGTCACGCACCGGGTGACGCGCGTCGTGGACTCAGCTACGGATCGCCGATTCGAGTTGCGGGGCGACGCCAACGAGACGGTCGACGCCAGTCTCGTGCCGACCCGCGCCCTCGTCGGTCGTGTGCACTACTCCGCGCCGGTCCTGGGCTACCTCCTCTTCCTGCTGTCCCTACCCAGCGGCGGACTCGCCGCGATGTCCTTCCTGGCCATGGCCCTCCTCGCGTACTGGCTGCTGGAAGACCTGGAGCACGCCGCCCTCAGTCGACATGAACGGGCATTCGGTGGCGCGGCCGCGTAGCGGGTTGGCCCTGCTCGTCGTCGTCAGCGGCTTCCTGACCGGGGCAGGCGCCCAGGGGACATTCGCGCTGTTGACGGCTTCCGCCAGCGACGCCAGTGGCTTCACGACCGCGGCCTCCTTCGACGATACGGCGGCTCCGACGGTCGGCGGCTCGGTCGTCGCCAAGACCGGGACGGGCTCGATCGTCGGGTACATCCATCAGGGCGGGGGATACCGTGTCTACGCCAACGTCACCGATCCGGGAAACCCTTCCAGTGGCGTGACCACGGTGACCGCCGACGTGAGCGCGATCACTAGCGGCTCTACCGCGATCGTGCTCACCGCAGGGTCATACTCGACCGGTGGCGTCTCGTACGGCTACCGCAGTGCCGCCTTGGACGCGAACCCGTCTCTGGCCGAGGGAATATACGGCTACTCGATCACCGCGACCGACGCGAACGGGAACGCGGGCACACAGGGCGGCTTCACGGTCACGGTCGACAACACCGCGCCATCGGGCGTCGACGTGGACACGGTCAACGTCGGCCTCCTGAACCTACTGGGCACACCGGAGGCGAACGACCGGATCGTCTTCACCTACAGCGAGCGGATCGATCCCGAGACGGTCAGGACAAGCTGGACGGGATCATCGGTCGCTGTCACGGTGCGCATCGCGAACAATGGAGCGGCGGACATCGTGACCATCTGGAACGCCGCCAACACCGTCCAGCTGGGGCTTGGCGCCGTGGACACCAAGGCCGACATCGTCTCAGCTGCGACCGTCTTCGGGGCATCCGGTACGCCCTCCACCATGGTCCAGAACGGGGCCAGCATCACCATCACGCTGGGTACCCGGAACAGCGGCGCTGTGCTGACCTCGCTGTCCCTGACTCCCATGGTGTGGACGCCCTCAAGCCAGGCGACCGATGGGGCCGGCAATCCAAGCGCGACCACCCCCACCACGGAATCGGGCTTGGGCGACCCGCCCTTCTGACGCTCGCGGTCGAGCGCCGGTCCACGGGATCCACGCACGGGATCACGGACGGGACCCGCCGGCGGGATCGCACGTCATGTCAAACATCGCCGGCGACTGGGCCGCGCCGACCGACCGACGGATGGCTGCTGGCCCCGCAAACCCGTACGGCATCAGAGCTTACTGAGCGCGGGGCTGTGCTGGGAGCGCCGTGTCGGGCGTCTGCCAGCGGACCGACGCCTGTCATCGGAGCCGCCCTTATGTCGAGATCAGGTGCGATGTGAATCCCAGACGGCGATGGGAAGACCGAGCGCCGGTCCGGCGGCCCTAGGGTGAAGCGGCCAGCGGAGCGGCTGGGACGGATGGCGATGAGCGGGCGACAGACGAGCGCCGGGTCGCCGATGCGCCACGCTGGGCCACGACCGTCGCGCGCTAAGTAGCGTCAGCGAAGCGAGTCACGGCGTCAGCCTCCAGCGGCCGGGCGAAGAGGGAGCCCTGCCCCAGTTCGCAGCCGAGGGTCCGCAGTGCGCCGAGCTGCCCGCTCGTCTCGATGCCCTCCGCCAGCGTCTGCAGCCCCAGGCTGTTGCCCAGGGCGACGATGGCCCGACAGAGGGTGGACTCCTTCACGCCGCCATCGACCCCGGAGACGAACGAGCGATCGATCT
>JALZLU010000189.1 GCA_030858685.1 Chloroflexota bacterium
CGGCTGCTGGGTGGGCCGCGGCGTCGGTTCGCGTGTCGGTCGCGGCGTTGGCTGCCGGGTCGGTTCGGGAGTGGGCTCTCGTGTGGGTCGCGGCGTCGGCTCCAGTGTGAGTGCCGGAGTCGGGGCGGCGGTCGGCTCCGGGGTCGGCGGAAGGGTCGGGATAGCGGTCGGCACCTGTGTCGGCAGGAGGGTCGGCGGAACCGTGATGCTCGGCTCGGGCACCACCGGCGGGATCACGGCAGCGGCCGTCGGGCTTGGCGCTTGCGCGCGGTTGGGCGTGGGCGTGGGCGTGGGCGAAGCCTCCGCAACAAGCGGCGGATCGGTCGATGTGTCGCCGCCCCCACCGAACAGGTCGAACGCGCCCAGGGCGGATCCAGCCAGCGCCAGAACGATGAGGCCGACCATGGCGCCCACCAGGGCGAAGGGAAGCATGCCTCGACGTCCGGCCGGGACAGGCGTTGCAAGACGGCTGCGCCGGCCCGCCACGACCCCGGTGCGGTAGCCATTCGCCGCTGCGCCATCGAGGGGTGCGGCCGGTGCGAAGGGCAGGCCCATGGTCTCATCCCGAGCCGCGTGCGGGATCGGTCCCGGCGGACGCGGCGCAGCAGCAGCAGAACCCAGCACGATGGCCACGGTGGCGGCGTCGCTGCCCGCGGAGACCTCGCCACCATTCCGCGCCTGAACCCGATCGCCGATCCGTTGCAGCTCGTCGCCGACTTCGCGCGCCGACGCCGGCCGGTGGCGCGGGTCCTTCTCCAGGCTGCGCATCACCAGGGACTCCAGCTCCGGGTCCACGCCAGGGACCAGATCGCTCAGCGGGGTGGGACGCTCCCAAGCCTGTCGATAGCCCACGCTGGCCGGATCGTCGCCGCTGAAGGGCGGCCGTCCGGCGAGCATCTCGTAGAGAACGGTGCCCAGCGCATACAGGTCGGAACGCGGCTCGACCGGGCCGCCCGTGGCCTGCTCCGGCGAGAGGTACGCCGCCGTGCCGAAGGCCAGACCGGTCTGCGTGATCTCCGACCGACCACCCAGCGCCTTGACGATGCCGAAGTCCGTCAGGTGAGCGCGGCCCTCCTGATCGATGAGCACGTTGCCCGGCTTCACATCGCGATGCACCAGGTCTCGGGCGTGCGCGGCCGTGAGGGCTGCGGCCACGTGACCACCGATCCAGACGACCTCAGGCTCGCTCAGCGAGCCACGTTCGTGGAGGAACTCGCGCAGCGAGCGACCCTCGATGAGCTGCATGACGATGAAGAGGGAACCGTCGTCGGTCGTGCCGAAGTCGTAGACCGGGACGACGTGCGCCGCCGCCAGCCCAGCCGCCGAACGCGCCTCGACCGCGAAGCGTTCCCGCATCTGCGGGTCGTGGCTGAACTGCGGACGCAGCAGCTTGACGGCCACCACGCGTTCCAGGCGGAGGTCGCGGGCGCGGAACACCTCCGCCGTGCCGCCCTCGCCGATCTTCTCCACGATCTCGTAGCGGTCAGCCAGCACGCGCGCAGCCGAAGCTGGGACACCACGAGTCGGGCCGGCCGAGGCTGCTTCAGCCGTGGCGGGCCCCGGGGGACGGGGACGGGGACGATCGGGACGCTGGGTCATGACGTGTGGCCATGGTCGCCTGCGGCCCCGACCCTGAGCCTGTCATGCCTGAGGGCCCGCGTTGAGAGGATGTTGCAGCGACGCGGCCCAGGCGACTCCGGTCAGGGCGAGGAGCGGACTCCGTAGCGCTCGAAGTCAGCGTCTCGCGTGACGACGGTCAGGACTTCAAGGCCGGCCTGCGCGATGAGCATCCGGTCGAACGGGTGGCTAGGCTCTAGCCATGGAGCTCCCCGCACGTCCGCCCTTCGCGCTGCGTGCTCGTGTGCTGACTCCGCTCACCGCGGGCGGGACGCGCTATGAGAGCGACGCTGTGGTCGTGGTCGATGCGGCCGGTCGCATCAGCGCGATCGAGCCCCACGACCGCTGGCTGGCGCGCCGCGACGAGGGATCCGACGCGTTCTCACTGCTAGACCTAAGACCGTGGCTTGTGATGCCCGGCCTGGTTGACCTGCACGTGCACCTGCCGCAGGTGCCAGCGGCAGGCCTGGGCGCCGGCCTCGACGTGTTGACCTGGCTCGATCGTTACATCTTCCCCTTGGAGCGAGCGTTCGATGAGGCGGCGGCGGACCGTCTGATGCCGCCGATCCTCCAGTCCATGGCGCGCGCCGGTACCACCACCATGCTGGCTTACGGCGCCATCTGGCCGGGCAGCCTGGATGCAGCGTTCCGAGCGGCCGAGGCGCACGGCATCCGTGCGGTCATCGGCAAGGTGATGATGGACGAGCTGACGTACGACGAGCGCATCCCGCGCGAGCGGATCCTGGACGTCAGCCTCAGACAGTCCGCCGAGCTCTGCGAGCGCTGGCACGGGGCCGATGACGGGCGCCTTCAGTACGCGTTCACGCCGCGCTTCGCGGTGAGTTGTTCGGCCGAGATGCTGCGCGAGTCCGCCGGACTGGCACGCCACTACGGCGCCTACTGGCAGACGCACCTCTCCGAGGACCGTGGCGAGATCGACGAGGTTGCCCGCCGCTTTCCTGAAGCACTCGACTACCTGGACGTCTACGACCGGGCGGGCGCGCTCGGCGAGCGCACCATCCTGGCCCATGCCGTGCACCTGTCCGATCGCGAACTGGAACGGATCGCGGAGAGCGGGTCACGGATCGCCCACTGCCCGGCGTCCAACCTCTTCCTGGCCAGCGGCGTGATGCCGCTCGCGCGTCACCTGGAGGCCGGAGCCGTGGTCGGACTGGGATCGGACGTGGCGGGCGGCCCGGACCTCTCTATCGTCACGCAGATGCGCGTGGGGGCCTATGTCCAGAACGCCCTGCGCACGGTGGGCGACGATCCACGGTCGATCCTGGATCCGCTCGGTTGGTTGCGACTGGGCACGCTGGAGGGAGCCCGCGTGCTGGGCCTCGACGAGACGATCGGGTCGCTGGAAACGGGCAAGGAGGCGGATCTGATCGCCGTGGACCCGGCCCGAACGGCACCACTGCCGGGCATCGACTCAGACGATCCAGCGGAGATCGCCTCCCGCCTCGTGTTCCGCGGCCACCCCGAGATGGTCCAGGCCGCTTGGGTCCGCGGCCGGCTCCTGGGGCGGTAGCCCTGGTCCCGCGAGTCGGGAACCTCGCCCTAAGGAGGGCCCGTGGGCGGGATGCCTACGCCGCCCACCGGCTCGGTCCGCGTGGTGCTCTCGAAGCTAGCGATGTGCGGACGCGCTTCGGAGATCGCCGCCTGGACCGCCGCCAGGGAAAGCGACGCGGCGTGACTCGATTCGTCGTCCCACACTTCGGTGATCCAGATCGCGTCCGGGTCGGCCGGATCCTTCGCGATGATGTAGCTCAGGCATCCCGGCATCTGCTCAGTGCCTTTCAGCAGGATCTGCGTCAGCACATCGCGTTTGCCCGGCTGAGCCTTCATCTTGCCGATCAGGCCGAACATCATGCTTCGCCTCCTGGTCAGGCGCGACGGGTGTCACGCCAGGATCTCGCACTCTAGCCCCGTTGCGGGGTGTGCCGCCGGGGACGCCAACGAGCCCCGGGTGGGAGACCGGGGCTCGTCGAGGAGGGACTTCGCCGAAGGACGGAGAGGGGGTCACTCGGTGGCGCACACCATCTGACCGCTGAACGTGGCGTCGTCCCAGGTGGTGGCGTCGAAGGTGAAGGTGAAGGTGTCACCAGCGCGGTTGACATCGATCGTGGCGACGCCCTCATTCTCCAGCGAGGCATCACCGGTGTATGTCATCCCGAAGATGCTTTCCGCGTTGAAGTCGAATGAGACTCGTCCATCCACGTCCGTGATGTCACCGTCCGTCTCCTGGATGGCGTCCCGGGGATCGTCACTGACAGGCGCTGGACCTGCCCTGGGTCGGTGGTGAGGTCATAGGCCACTGCCTGGTACTGGTCGCCGGCGAAGGTGAACGAGCAGCCTGAACCGTCGCCGGACACGCCGATGACGTCGTAGGTACCGTCACGGTCGAACCCCCGCGAGTCACCGGCAAGCGTCACGCGGGCCACGACGCCGGCATCACTCAGCGAAGGATCCAGGTCACCGGTGCCGGTGGTCGGCTCAGGAGAGGGCTCGGCGGTGGGCGGCACGGTCGGCTCTGCGGTCGGGGCAGCCGTCGGCTCGACGCTGGGCTCCTCGGTAGGCGCTTCGGTCGGCACCTCGGCGGGCGTCGTGGGAGCAGCCGAGGGGACCGCGCTGGGCTGGCCGCTGGGAGCGATCGTCGGCTGGATGGCGCTGGTGCTGCAGGCCACGATCAGCAGCGGCAGAGCCAGCAGCGGAACGAGTCGGAAGGTGCGCATGTCCTCGGATCCCTCGTGTCGGTGACTGTGGAATGATCTTGCGCAGCGTAGGCAGGCGACGCCCTCAGGCACGAGCGCCGGATGGCCGAGATCGCGCTACGTCATCCGTCCCGGTACCGTTAAGACCATGGATCAGTGCGATCTGCTCATCGAGGGCGGCAGCGTCATCGACGGAACGGGCGATCCCGGCTATCGGGCAGCCGTCCTCGTGGACGGCGACCAGCTGCGCATCCTGCGAGGGGATGTGGGCGACGTGCGGGCGGGGCGGCACATCGACGCCACAGGCCTGACCGTCACGCCCGGCTTCATCGACCTGCACTCCCACTCCGGGCTGATGATCCTGGCCGATCCGCGCCACGAGCCCAAGGTCCGCCAGGGCATCACCACCGAGGTCATCGGGGTGGACGGCAACTCCTACGCCCCGTTCCGCCGTCGGGAGGACCTGCACGCGTTCGCGCGGCTCAACGCGGGCCTGGACGGCCTGCCGGACATCGACCTCGACTGGGACACGGTGGCCGCCTACCTCGCCCGATTCGACCAGCGGGTCAGCCTCAACCTGGTGTACCTCGTGGGCAACTCCGCCCTGCGCATCGATGCGCTCGGCTGGGACGAGGTGCCGGCCGACGGGCAGGCGCTCGACCGCATGCGAGCGCTCCTGCGCGAGGCGATGCAGGGAGGCGCGGCGGGCATCTCCTCCGGGCTGGACTACCCGCCCGGCTCGTTCGCATCCACCGACGAACTGGCCGCGCTGACGAAAGAGGCGGCGGCCCTGGGCGGCATCTACCACACGCACGTCCGCTACGCCCTGGGCGATCGGTTCCTGGACCCCTTCCGGGAGGCGGTCGAGATCGGCCGGCGCGGCGAGGGGCCTGTCCACGTCACGCACTTCTACCACCGCGAGACGTTCCCGGGCAGCCCGGAGCAGATGCTGTCGCTGGTGGATGAGGCGCGGGCCGAGGGGCTGGACGTGACCTACGACACGTATCCCTACGAGTGGGCCAGCACGCGGCTGCTGATCATGCTGCCACCCTGGACGCAGG
>JALZLU010000199.1 GCA_030858685.1 Chloroflexota bacterium
GACATCTTCGGGCGGTACACGGAAGACGAGTTCCGGGCTGCGTCGGCCGAGCGCTGGGTCGAGGTGGAGCGAGCGCCGATAGGGGGGACGCTGCGCGTGCTCTACCACCTCCGGCGGCGGTGAAGGCGGAACGGTCCGAGCCTTTGTGGGGTGGAGGGATGCGCGACCACGGGTCATCTGCGCGACCACGCTTCATCTGGGCGAACACGATGCTGGCGAAGCGGCTGCCCATACTGGCGCCGTGATCGGGCGAGGTCCAACTCCACTGCTGGTGGCCGCGGCGGCCATTCTCGCTTGCCTCGGGCTGGGCGTCCTCGTCTCGCTGGACATGACGCGCGCCCTCGATGATGGCGTGTCGGCCGCGATCTTGGCCGGCCACAGCTCAGCGCTGGGGCGTGTCGCGGCGACCTGGGAAACGGTCGGAGACCTGACCCCGTGGATCCTGATCTCGTGGCTCGTGGGGCTCGCTCTGTTCGTCTCGGGTCGACGGCTGGCGGCCGTGTGGTTCTTCGCGGCCATCACCGCGGACGGGTTGGCGGCACTCATGAAAGCCGCCTTCGCATTGCCACGGCCGCCGGGCGGCGACCTGATCGATCTGTTCGGCGGCCCCAGCTACGCCTATCCCAGCGGTCACGTCGCGCGGACGGTCGTGCTGCTGGGCCTGCTGGCCTGGGTCACGTTGCGCGAGGTGCCGCGGCCCCGCCGGCCGCTCGTGGCCCCCGTGCTCGTGGTGGCCGTCGTGGTCGGCGTGGCCATGATGGGCGTGGCGCGCATCGGGGCGGGCCAGCACTGGGCATCCGACGTACTGGGCGGCGCGCTCGTGGGAGTCGCGTGGCTGGCCTTCGTGATGTGGCTGGACCGTCGCGCCCGCGGGTCGCCCTGACATGACCTTGCTATGCGCGACGCGCGTCCCGCGTTGAGTCCGGCCTCGACCAAGCCCGATACTCCCGTCATGCCCGACTATCCCCGCCTCGTGGATGACGAACTGCTCCCCGGTGGGACCGACAGCGTCCTTCCCGAGCGAGTCGTCCTGCGCCGTGCCGGTACCGCGCAGAGTGCAGCCCTGGTCGGGCTGGCCGGCTTCGCGGCTCTCTTCGCCCTGGTCAAGGCGCGGCGCAGTGAGGCCATCGACGCAGCTCTGATGCTCCGCTGGCAAGCAGTCAAGCACCCGACGCTGGGTCGCATCATGACCGTCATCTCCTGGCCAGGTTTCCCACCCCAGAGCCGCATCATCCCGCCCCTCATCATGGGCGGCTTCTGGCTCTCGCGGCTGCGCGTGGAAGCCATCATGCAGTTGCTGGCCTGGGGCACGGGCGGCCTCTCAGAGGTGCTCAAGGCGGCCATGCGCCGGCCGCGACCTGTGGCCGGCACGGACCTGCGCGTGGTGGCTGCTTCGCTGGGCGGATCCAGCTTCCCCAGCGGGCACGTCATCGTCTATGCCGGCACGTACGGCTGGCTGGCTTACGTGGCCCACTCCCTGGTCCGACCGCGCTGGCCGCGGCGCCTGCTGGTCGGCGGGCTGGCCGGTCTTGTCGCTGCCGTGGGGCCCAGCCGCATCTACCAGGGCCATCACTGGCCGACAGACGTGGCAGCCTCCTATCTGCTGGGCATGAGCTATCTGGTCGGCCTGGCGTCGGTCTACCGGCGCCTCAAGGGCCGGCGACTGCACGGCCACCGGGTCCACCCGAAGCGGGCGCGCGCATGACCGCCGAGGCTTCGCCGGAGTCAACCGCCTCGGTCGGGCCGATCGGCCGACCGGCCTCTCCGACGGGGCGGATCCGAGTGCTCTGGAACGCCAACGCGGGCTCCAAGGGCGGGATATCGACCAATAGCACCGGTGAAGCCGAGCTGCGTGAGCTGATGGCCCGTCATGGCCTTGGTGACGACCTGGTGGCCTCGACCTCCGAAGAAGAAGCCGTCGAGGCCACTCGTGACGCCCGTGAGAGCGGCTTCGACGCCATCGTGGCCGCGGGCGGCGACGGCACCGTGCGGCTGGCCGCGACGCACCTGCTGGAGTCGGAGACCTCGCTGGGCATCCTGCCCATGGGCAGCGTCATGAACATCGCTCGGATGCTGGGCATCTCCCGGGACCTGGAGGAAGCCGCGGCCATCATCGCGGGTGGCGTCAGGCGGCGGATCGATGTCGGCATGTGCGGTGAGGAGCCGTTCTTCGAGTCCGCCTCGGTGGGCATGAACGCGGCGATATTCAAACAGGTCCAGCAAGCCGACGAAGGCGACTATCGAGGCGTCGCTCGCGCCATCCGAACCGCCTTCCGCTATCGACCTGCGCGGATGGTGGTGAAGCTGGACGACGGCACCATTCGGACGCGCGCGCTGATGATCACCGTCTCGAACGGCCCGTACACGGGAGCCGGTTTCACCGTTGCGCCCGACGCGCGCCTGGACGACGGCCGCTTCGACGTCAGCGTCTTCCGGCACTTCTCCAAGCTGGACCTGATCCGCCACTTCGCGTCCATCGCGTTCGGCCGGCGGGCATACTCGCCGCACGTGCGGAGCTATCGCTCGCGGCGCGTCCGCATCGAGGGGTCTCGGCCGCTGCCCGCCCGCGCCGACTCCGAGGATCTGGGCGCCACGCCAGTGGAGTTCGTGACGCGGCACCAGGTGCTCAGCGTCATCGTCCCTCGCGAACCTCTGCCGGGAGCGGCCTGACGAGCCGTGCATGAAACGGCCCCTCCGTGCCGACGATCGACGCGAAGGGGCCGTAGATCCTGGAAGCCGGTACCGACGACAGCGCCGCCTCCAGGTGTAGGTCAGGGGGTCTCGACCTGGGTCCGTGCGAAGGCCACGCGGACCTCCGTGCCGACAGGCAGATCGAAGGTGTTGACGAGGTCCACCTCGAGGTGAAGCATGATCACCTGACCGCGGATCTGGTCAGCCGTAGTGCTGGTGTCCGTCTCGAACAGCGTCAGCGTTCCGACGCCTGGGACGTTGATCACGGTGTTCGGGTCGACATCATCGCCGATGGGGACACCCGCCACGCGAAGGTTCACGAATCTGGATCCGTCGTAAGAAACGCTGCGGGAACCGTCGGCCAGCCGCTGGGTCTTGACGACGCCCTGGACCAGGTCGGCGGTGATGAAGCCGTCGAGCAGATCCAGGTCTTCGATGATGGAGCTACCGCGAGCAGAGGCCAGATCATCGTTGACCACGCCCCTGAGCGCAGTGCGACCGGTTCCGCTCTGGAGGACGCCGGGCACGTCAAGCACCGCGACGTTGTTACTGAGCTTCCTCACGCCATCGCTGAAGCAGCCCAGGTATTCGGCGGCCGCCCGTCCGAAACGATTCTCGACCGTTGACACGTTGGACGTGGCGTCTACCGCGAAGACGCTGCCGCCCACGAGCCCGGTCGGCACATCCCGGTCGTACTGGGCCACCGCATGGCCGACGATGATCTGCGTGCCGATGGGCAGGTCCAGGCGGTTGGCCCGGGTGATGACGATGGTCAGCATCTCGACCTGGAGGCCGCGGCGATTCACGCCGTCGCCGAGCAGATCGACGTCCTTGAGCTCGATGTACCCGAAGCCGCTGATGTTGAAGCGCCCGCCCGGCGTTACCGTCACGGGCTGCCCGGCTACCCGGAGCCCCAGGATCTTGGAACCGCGCGACGAAGTGGTGAAGCCGGTCCTGGTCGCCTCGGTCCGCGCCACGGCCTTGATGAGGTCCGCCGTCACGAGGCCATCGAGAGCGTCGACATCCTCGATGGTGGAGGTCATCCGGATGTAGGCCTGCTTGACGGGGATCTTGTCCGCCTGAGCGGTGCTAACGACGGTGGCCGCGCGGAACGCGTCACCCGCGTCGATGGTGTCGATGGTATTGGAACGGACCGCGCCATCGGTGCCCAGGCACGGGCAGACCTGATACGCGGAACGGCCGAGCTTGACCGCGACGTCGCCGGCCACGGCATTGGCCTTGGTGCCATATGCATTGCCGATGAAGAACCCATGCAGGTTCCCATCAGTGGCAGATACCGGGATGATGGTCACGACAAGCGCGACCGTCGCGATGACGGCGCCGAGCCATGTCCTTGTCCCGCGGATATTGGCCGATTTCACACCGGACCCCCTTGTGCTTCTGGGAAGCGTTCCGGGTCAAATCTTGGCCCATTCCCTTAAGGCAGCCTAACCCCCCCGCCAGCGGCATTTCGCTATCCGAAATGACCTGTGGTGGGGGTACTTTCGGCTGGCGCTTCGACGCACCGCCCGCGGCGGGGCCTTGCCGTCACCGTTTGACGCCGTGCTAGCGCTCTCGCGTACGGAGGTGGCGCGCCATGGCGCGTGCCGCGCGGGCCCGATGGGAGCGGCGATTCTTCTCCTCGGCGCCCATCTCCGCCACGGTTCGGCCGCCGGGTGGTTCCATCCGCGGCTCGAAGAGGGGGTCGTAGCCGAAGCCGCCGCTACCGCGGGGGTAGCTGGCGATCCGTCCCTCGAAGGATCCGGAGCGCACCACCACCCAGGGCCGCTCAGCCGCGTTACGGTCGCGCGGGTCCAGGAACGCCAGCACGCAGCGGTATCGCGCGGTTCGGCGCTCCGGCGGCAGGTCGCCCAGCTCCGCGAGGAGCCGCGCGTTGTTGTCCGAGTCAGTGGCCGAGTCACCGGCGTAGCGCTTGGTGCGCACGCCTGGCTGGCCGCCCAGGGCATCGACCTCCAGCCCCGAGTCGTCGGCCAGCGTGGGCAGGCCGGACAGCTCGCCGTAGAAACGGGCCTTCAGGATGGCGTTGCCGCGCAAGGTGGCGGCGTCCTCGATGGCTTCGTCGTCCACACCGATGTCGGCCAGGCTGAGCAGCTGGAGATCGGGCAGCCGCAGGAGCGCCCGAAGTTCCTCGAGCTTGTGCTCTGAGCGCGTGGCCACGACCAGCTGCCGGGTCCCGGGCCCCCCCTTGTCGCTCACCGGCGGATGGCCGCTCCCTCGATGATCTGGGCCTGCGCCGCGAAGAGCTGCGCCAGCCCGTCGTCGGCCAGCGCCAGGAGTCGATCCATCTGCCCGCGATCGAAGGCCTTGCCCTCCGCCGTGCCCTGGATCTCGACGTAGGTCGAGGCATCCGTGCCGACTACGTTGAAATCGACCTCCGCGTGCGAATCCTCGGGATAGTCCAGGTCCAGCACCGGCGTGCCGTCCACGATGCCCACGCTGATGGCCGCGATGCGCCCCGCGATGGCCTTCTCCATGCCCTTGCGTTTCATGGCGATGGCCAGCGCGACGTAGCCGCCCGTCACTGACGCACAGCGCGTGCCGCCGTCCGCCTGGAGGACGTCACAGTCGATGGTCACGGTGCGCTCGCCCATCAGCGAGGTGTTGACCACGCCCCGCAGCGACCGGCCGACGAGTCGCTGGATCTCATGCGTCCGGCCACCCACCCGGCCCTTGGTCGACTCGCGCTGGCTCCGCTCCGAGGTAGCGCCGGGCAGCATCGAGTACTCCGCGGTGACCCAGCCCGTGCCCTTGCCGCGCAGGTGCGGCGGGATGCGATCCTCCACGGTGGCGGCACAGAGCACGTGTGTATCGCCCATCCGGATGAGGCACGACGCGGCGGCCCACTTCTGCACGTCCAGCGTCATCGACACGGGACGCATCTGCCCAGGCGTGCGGCCGTCCGCGCGGAAGCGGACCCCTCCCCCGATGCTCATTCGACTGCCTCGCTGCTCATCTCGATGGTCATACGGCCCCGGTCGGCATGGCTTCCGCCTCCTCACGCTCCTGGGCCTTGGCCCGCTTCCACAACTCGTCCAGCGCATCGAGACCCAGCGCCCGCAACTGGACACCGTCCGCGGCGGCGTAGCGCTCCACCTTCGCAAAGCGGGCGGCCATCTTGCGACTCGCGCCGCGCAGCGCCGCCTCCGCGTCTATGTTCAGCTTGCGCCCCAGGTTGACGACCACGAACAGCAGGTCCCCGAACTCCTCGCGGCGGCTGGCCGCGTCCTCCGCGCCAAGCAGCTCCACGGCCTCCTCGGCGATCTTGTCGATGACGCCCTCCAGGTCCGGCCAGTCATATCCCTGCGCGGCGGCGCGCTCCTGCATCTCGCTGGCGTAGGCGAGTGCGGGCAGTGAACGCGAGAGTCCGGCGAAGGCCTCCGGCATGTCCGGGTCACGGGCTTTGGCGCTGCCGCTCGCACCGGTCACGCCGGCAGTGCTCGTGCCGGCGGTGCTCGTGCCGGCGGTGCCGATCCCGGCGGCTATCGCACGGTCGGCGGCCAGCGCTGCCGCGTCGGCGCGCTCACCGGCCTTGATCGTCTCCCAGTTGCGGCTGACCTGCTCTGACGTGGTGGCCTCCACATCGCCGAAGACGTGCGGGTGACGCCGGATGATCTTGCTCATGATGCCGCGGTACACGTCACTCAGGTCGAAGACACCGTCCTCCGCCCCGTACTGCGCATGGAGAACGACCTGCAGCAGCAGGTCGCCCAGCTCCTCCGCGATGCGTTCGCGGTCGCCGCTCTCCACGGCATCGACCACCTCGTAGGTCTCCTCCAGCAGGAAGGGCAACAGGCTGCGGTGATCCTGCTCCCGGTCCCAGGGGCAGCCATCGGGAGCCCGAAGTCGTGCAGCCAGCCAGGGCAAACCGTAGGGGCCGACCAGCGACCGCTCAGCGTCCAATGCCGGCAGGTAGCGCGGCGACTTCAGCGCCACGTGCACCGCGAGCTCGCTCACGGTCTGGGCGACCCCATCGCCGTCGAAGTCGAGCACCGGATGGTCGGCCGGATAGAGGCGCTTGAGCATGGCCACCGGATCCGACCCGTGTCCGTGCCGTCCGGGCAGCACCGCCGGTACGAATGGTCCTCGCCCGGTGGCGTCCACCCCATCGGTGCCTGGCAGGATCAGCAGCGGCAGGCTCGGATCGAAGGGCTGCCGCACCAGCGAATCGGAGGTCAGCACCTGGAGTCCGTCGGAGGGCTGCCAGCCGTGGTGTTCGGCGAGCCCGCTGAGCAGTCGGGGAAGTTCCTGGTCCATCGCCCTACTCGGCGAGAGCCTCGGCCGCCGCCGGTCGGCGCTCCAGGACGCCGCGCTCCGCCAGGAAGTCCATGACCACCGCCGCATTGCGCGCGGGTGTCGTGTCGGTCGTGGTGAGGACCAGTTCGGGGTGGAGCGGCGGCTCGTAGGGATCGTCGATGCCGGTCATCTGGGTGACCGTCCCCTCGCGCGCACCGGCGTACCAGCCCTTCACGTCGCGCTGCTCGCAGACCTCGATGGGCGTGTCCACGAAGATCTCGATGAAACCCGACCCGACCATCTCGCGCACCTCGTCACGGGTGGCGCGATAGGGGCTGACCACGCTGGCCACGCAGATGCCGCCGTGCTTCACCACCTCCGCCGCCACGAATCCGATGCGACGGACGTTGGTGTCGCGGTCCTCCTTGCTGAAGCCGAGGCCCTTGGACAGGTGCGTGCGCACCACGTCACCGTCCAGCTCCGTGACCTTGCGACCGCGCGCCACGATAAGCGGGATGAGCGCCGACGCGGTGGTCGACTTGCCCGACCCCGAGAGTCCCGTGAACCAGATGCAGGCGCCCTGCGTCACGGAGCCTCTTCCGGGAGCTCTCCGGGTGCCTCCTCCAGGTCCAGCTGGCTGGGATCGAACTGGTCGGCCGGCTCGGTCGCGACAGGCACGTCAAGGGTGATGTCGCCGGCGGCCTCGGCCGCTTCGCGCTGAGGGTCATACCAATCGGCGAAGGCGGTCGAGCCCAGGATGTCTTCCTGGGTGGCGTCGGGCGGACGTTCTTCTCTTTCCAGCACCTGATAGAAGCGGAATCCATCCTCGGAACCGATGGCGTCCGTGACCTCGCCCGCTTCCAGCGTGAAGAGGACCTCAGCAGCCTCCGGTGGTAACTGTGGCTCGATGAGCCAGCCGAGGGCGCCTCCGTCGGCAGCCTCGTCACCGTCGGAGTATTCGCGGGCGATCTCCGCGAAGTCTGCGTCCGTCTCAGCCAGCGCCGCCTCGACCTCCGCGATCCGCTCAGTGGATGAGCCGCGACGGTCCTGGAAGAGCACCACGTGATAGCCGAAGTCGGTCCGGAATGGTCCGGCGATGTCGCCGGTGACGAGGGTCTCCTCTTCGAAGAGGGGGTCCGTCAGCTCGTTGACGTACTGACCTGTCCGCGGGAACCAGCCCAGGTCGCCGCCGGCACTGCCTGAACCCGTGTCGTCACTCTCGGCCTGCGCCGTCTCGGCGAAGTCGGCGATGCGATCATCGACAGCGGCGATGGCGCGGAGGCGGTCGGTGGTGGCCTGCGCCGCCTCCTCCGCCGCGTCCCACGCCGGGTCGTTCTCGTCCAGCGCGGCGGCGCCCGCAGGGTCGCCGTTGGGCGAGTACAGGATGTGGGCGGCCATGACCTCGCCCTCGCCGGACGCTTCGTCCTCAGCGCCGCTCACCTCGATGAGGATCTCGGCCACGTTGACCTGCTCGATGGGGCCGGCCAACACCTCGTCCGTGACCTGCTCGCGCAGCTTGGACGCGAGCTGCTCCATGCGCACCTGTTCGCGGTACGTCTCGCGCCTGAGATCCTGCTCCAGGAGCGGGTAGAACAGCGCGTCGGTCGCCTCAGGGAAGATCTCCGTCACCCGCCCGATGCGGTAGATGCCGTCCTCGCCCTTCACGATCTCGGTGGTGCCATCGACCTCCAGCGCGAAGAGGGCTTCCACCCAGGCCGGGTCGGACACGTTCTCTTCCGTGATGATGCCGTACTCGCCGCCGGTCTCCCGGCTGATGTCCGTGCTGTACTGCTGGGCGACCTGCGCGAAGGGGAACCCGTCTTCCAGCGCATCGAAGGCTTCCTGGGCGATCTCGGCCGCAGCGGCATCCTCCTCTGCGGTGGGATCCGCCCCCGGCTCCTCCGTCTCGGGCTCCACGAAGACGACCTGGATGCGACGCCGCTCCGGGGTGATCTCCTCCTCCGCGATGGCCGCCTCGACCTCTGCCTCGGTCACGCTGATGTCGCGCGTCGCGGCAAGCTGGCCCTGGTACTTCAGATCCACCAGCGAGTCGATGGCGGAGCGCTCTGCGTTCTGCGAGGCCTGGATGAGCTGATTCTCGCGCTGGTCCGCGGTAGCCTGATCGATGTGTCCGGCCGCGACCGCTTCGCGCAGCTGGCGGCGTGCGCGGTCCAGGCGGAACAGCGTCAGGTCCGTGCGTGAGACCCACTCGTCGCGCGTGATGCTGCTGCCGAAGACGGACGCCACAGGCCGCAGGTTGGCGTTGTAGTAGTTGAGCGCCAGCGCCCCCACCAGGATCAGCAAGACCAGTGCGATGATGCCGATGAAGCCCATCGTGACGAGGAACTGGAAGCGTTCCTCCGGGTCACCGTGCGGGGTGCGGCGGCGGCGGGGACGTTCCAGCTTCGGGAGGCGGAGGGTCATGGTGTACCGGTACGGGAGTCGGTGGGTGATGCGTTCGGCGGGCGCGCGTGAGCGGGCACCGACGACGGCGGCGTAGTCTAACGCAGGTCGGCTTCTGCACGCCGCGTCGGTAGTGTCAAGGGCATCGCGTCCGAGCGCGTGAGGCGGCCTCCTGTCAGGGCGTCACGTCAGAGGTCTCGAGACTTCAAGGGTAGCCAGCCACTCGTCGCTGGTGGTCGGTCGCGCAAGGACGCGCAGGAGCAACTCGGCAACGCGCGTGGCGATACCGCGCTCAGCGGCGTTCTCGAGAGGCGGCCGTACCAAGATCGCGGCGCGTCCGGCCAGGCGGCGTCGGCCCAGGATCAGGACAAGCCGCGCAAGTGCCCGCGCTCGGACTCGCAGCGTGCGTCCCAAACCCCAGGGGTCGCTGCCTGATAGTGGCCAGAAGACGAGATCCGTGGCACGACCGTCCTTCCGGTCGCGCTCACGGCCCAGTGGCTGGACCATGAAGCCACGGAGCGCAAGGGCCCGAGCCACGTCCTCCTGGTCCACCACGAAGCGGTTCACATCAGGAGCGATGTTGACGGACCCTCGCGGCGAGACGGCTCCTTCGTAGCCGTGGACGCGCAGCATCTCAGCGCAGACGACGGCCGCGATGCGCTGATCGTCACTGGGCATCTCTCGACGCCAGGCCCCCACGCGTGAGCGGTCGAGGGGCTGGCTCTCCTTGCCCTTCCACCACTCGTGGGCTGCGGCGAGGTCCGCCGGGGCGCGTCCTGGATCGAGCATGCGCGGGTCGAAGGCCTCTCCGATGAACCGGACGACCCTCAGGATCTCGCGCTCCGGTCGTGACACCAGATCCTCATAGCGGACGGTCAAGAGCCTGGGGTCGCTCTCAAGGGCGGGCCTCGCGGCTGCTTCTGCCCGTGCGCACAGGTACAGGTTGGCGAGGAGTGAGTCGCTGGCGAACGGGACCCGGGTCATGGACATGGCCGCGTCACGCGGATCGCGCAGCACGCGTAGCACGGCGGCCTCTGGGTAGGTGCGCCGGATGAGCGCGAGTCGAGCCAGGTGGCGCGGCGTCTTCTCCGCCCAGCGACGCTTGCCACGGACCTCCGCCCGGGCGGCGGTGAGCGACTCCAGCATCGCCGCCAGCGACGGTGACCGGCCGCTCAGGACGGCACGCACGTCCTGGCGCGTCCGCCCGTACAGCTCGTGGACCGGCGCATCACGCAGACGCAGCGAGCAGACATAGTCGAGCGCTCGCGCGGGCCAGCCCGAAGCCTCCAGGAGGTGGGACGGGTCCGAGGGCAGGCGGGCGAAGAAGAACGTCTCGGGCCCGCAGTCGATGGCCGGATGGATGGCCAGCATGGAGGCCAGCAGCGTGGTACCGGAACGCGGCAACCCGACGATGAAGATGGGCGCGTCACCGGCCAGGGGCTGTGCCATCACGGGCATGCTACCGTGGCGCCGCCCATGCAGACCGCAACCGAGGCGCCCGCCTCGTTCCGCAGCAGCGCCCTGCGACCAGGGCCGCTCGGGCTCATCCGCGAGGCGATCAGCGAGATCCTGAGACGCCGGCGCCTCATCCGTCACCTGATGGATGCGGACATCAAGCGCAAGGGCGCGGACACCATCCTGGGCAATCTCTGGTGGGTGCTTGATCCGGTCATCCAGATGGGTGCCTACCTCATCCTGCTGACGGTCATCTTCCAGCGCTCCACGCCCGATTTCCCGCTCTTCCTCTTCGCCGCGATCTTGCCCTGGAAGTGGTTCGCCAGCAGCATCAGCGGCGCCGTGAACACCGTGGTGCGCCAGGAGCGGCTGATCAAGCAGGTGCAGTTCCCCAAGATCGTGCTGCCGGTCTCAGCGCTCGTGGCGGAGGTCCTGAACTTCGCCTTCGGCGTGCTGTTGATGCTGGGGGTGCTGTTCCTGGCCTTCCCCGCGCACGCCACGATCAACATCCTGTGGCTGCCCGTCATCGCCTTCGTGCAGTTCGTGTTCACGCTGGGCCTGGCCCTCATCGTCTCGGCCGTCAACGTGTTCTATCGCGACGTGGGCATCTTGATGGGCCACCTCATCCGGCTCTGGTTCTTCCTGTCGCCGACGCTCTGGTCGTTCGACTCCACGGTAGGCCGCTTCGATGCTATCGCCGACGCCCTTGGCGAGGGGGGAGTGGCCGTGCTGCGCTACAACCCCTTCGCCATCCTCCTTACGGCATATCGCGATGTGGTCTACGGACGGATCGACCAGGCGGGCACGGGTTTCACGCCGGGCCAGGGTCCCGAGGTCGTGCCGTTGGCCCTTCTGTTCCTCGTCTCGGTGGCCATGGTGCTGCTGGGCACGATCATCTTCAAGCGCCTCGAGCCTGCCTTCGCCAAGGTCCTGTAGCCATGGTCCACGGGATGAGTTCGACGGCAGGCGACGCGGTCCGGCCAGCTGACTACGCCATCGAGGCGCGCGGTGTGGGCGTGCGCTACAGCCTTCGTTTCACCAAGAAGACGAGCATCCGCCGCTCCTTCGCCCGCCTGCTCCATCCGGAGCGCGGCGAGCGCTCCTTCTGGGCGCTGCGCGAGCTCTCGTTCCGCCTGGACCCTGGCCAATCACTGGGCGTCATCGGGCCCAACGGCGCGGGCAAGAGCACCCTGCTCCAGGTCCTGGCCGGGATCATCCAGCCCTCTGAGGGCGTGGTGGAGGTCCACGGCCACGTGTCCACCCTGCTGCATCTCCAGGCAGGTTTCGATCAGGACCTGTCGGGCCGGGGCAACATCCACCTGGCGGGCGCACTGCTGGGCATCGACCACCGGCTGATGGAGGAGCGCGAGGAGAGCATCGTGGAGTTCGCCGATATCGGGGCGTTCATCGATGCGCCGCTGCGCACCTACTCATCCGGGATGCGCGCGAAGCTGGGCTTCTCCATCGCCACGGCCGTGGACCCCGACATCCTGTTGCTCGATGAGGTGCTCCAGACCGGTGACGAGGCCTTCCGCGAGAAGAGCCAGCAGCGCATCCGCGAGGTGCTCACGGCGGCCAAGGCGGTCGTGCTGGTGAGCCACGACATGAGTTGGATCACCGACTTCTGCAACCGCGCCATCCTCCTCGAGAAGGG
>JALZLU010000222.1 GCA_030858685.1 Chloroflexota bacterium
GGTCCGTGGAGTTCTCTCGGCCCAGTTCGTACAGAGCACGCTGGGTGCGGCGGCTGCTGTCGGGCGGCTCGTCCGCGATGAGGTTGATCATCGTCTGCATCGCAGCGGCACGCACCAGTAAGCCGTCGCCTGTGACACGAAGGCGTTCTCATCGGGGATCGCCAGGGAGAAGGGGCCGGCGGCCGGCGGCGGATCGAAGGCGGGCGTGGGCTGGGGCAGCGTCGTGGCTTCGGGAACAGGCGTCGCGCCCTGCGAAGGCGAGGTTGGCGTGGAGGGTGAAGGCTCGGACGGGGTCGAGAGCGACGGGGCCGGGCCGAGCGTCGCACTGGGTCCGGGGACGAGCGAGGGAGCGATGCTCTGGAGTGGCCCGGCCGTGGCCACCGCCGTCGCGCCGGGCAAAGCCAGGTCCGCCGGCTGGGTGGTCGGCGAAGCCACGGGTGGCGGACCCGCGACGCCGCAAGCGGTCAGGACGGCCAGGAGCACGGCGCCCAACGCCAGCTGCTGAGACGGACGGGGGGAGGAGCGGCGGTGGGCAGTGCGTCGACGCATCAGGAAGGGGAACCTTCGGGGGAATATGGCGCGGACGTCTCCCGGGCTGGGTCGTCGCACGCTCAGGAAGCCACCTTACCGGACGATCGGGCGCAGGTCCATGAATGTGGCGGAACCTTCACCGGCGCAACGCCTGGTCCGTGCCTGGTCCGTGCCCGGTCCGTGCACGCTCCAAGCGCCTCACTCCGGCTGGGGCCTGCCTGTGCCTCGGTCACGCAGGAACCGCTCGATGTCGGAGATGAGCTCATCGCCCGACGGCAGGCGGGCTTCGTCGACCATCGCCTCCAGGCGCTCCACGTATGTGCGCGTCTGGTCATCCAGGGCGGCGGCGGCATCCAGGGACGTGCGCAGCTGGCGCGCCTCGTCCTCCAGCGAGCCGCTGTCGACCTCCGTGTCGAGGTGTCGACCCACGGCGCGAAGGAGTGCCACGGCCGCTGGCGGATAGGGACCGCTGACGTAGTGCGGCACCTGCGCGTAGTAGCCCAGGGCCGCGACGCCGGCGGCGGCCAGGGCATGATCGATGACCGACGATGCCGCAGAGGGGACGCGCAGCACGCCGGCCGGTCCCGGCTGGACTCCGCCGCGCAGCAGCCCGGGCACCGACTCGGTGCCCATCACGGGGATGGGCCGAGTGTGGGGCACGGCCGCCGGGATGGCGCCAAGACTGATCCACTCGACGACCCCCAGTCGTCCGGCCAGATCGACCATGTCCGTGGCCAGCTCGCGCCACCGGTAGTCGGGTTCCGGGCCAGCCACGATGAGCAGGTCCCGTTCGGCGAAACGAGCCCGACGCATAGTCAGTTCCGGCCAGGTGAGCAAGCGCGGCCGGCCATCGACGATCTCCAGGGTCGGCCGCCGGGCGCGGTAGTCGAAGAGAAGGTCGCCCTCGAAGGTGGCGATGACATCCGATCCTTCCGCAAGTTGGCCGGCTGCGGCCGTCGCCGCGGATCCGGCGTCGACCCAGCCATCGAACGCCACCACGGCGACCGGCTCGATGAGATCGCCCGGATCGGACAGGCTGAAGAGTGTCACGTGCCAAGCATATGACCAGGCACCGCGTCCGGCCGTGGTTGCCCTAGCCGCCCTGGAGGAGCAGCTGGCCGACAAGGTATCCGGCGAGGCCGCCAGCCAGGCAGATAGGCAGCGAACGTTTGGGCGTCATGGCCAGTGCGCCCAGCGCCGCCAACAGCGCGGGGCCACCGGCCAGGCTCCCGTCGGCATCGATCAGCGTCAGGACGGCCAGGCCCGCGAAGATCGGTGCCGGCATGCGCTCCAGGATTTCCTCCACGCGAGGGGTGGGCCGCGGCAGGAAGACCAGCGCAGCGGCCCGGCTGGCGTAGGTGATGATGCCGATGGCCACGACGAGCCACTCGTTCACTCCGGATCGAACCGAATGCGCGTCGGTGGGCTGGTGGTGGCAGCGGGCCTGCCGCCGCGGGGCAGTGCCACGAGGACGCCGGCGACTACGGGCGCCAGCCCACGAGCATCGGGCAGCGCGACGGCGATGACCGCGGTGACTGCCGCGGCCGCCACAGCACGGACAGCGATCGACCTGGAACGCGTGGTCAGGGCGGCAAGGCCGATGAAGAGCACCGGAAAGACCGCCGCCGCGAAGCCCTCCAGGCCGGGAAGCCCGGCACCCAGCACGCCCAGCACCGTGCCGGCGACCCAGCTCAGGTAGCAGAGGACGCCGGAGACCAGCAGCGTTCGTTCGGTGATGGCCGCCCGATCGTCCGCCGAGAGGCGCGGATCGGGAGCTGCGGTGGCCGCGAAACCGAATGTCTCGTCCAGCAGGAACCAGGCGTGTGCTGCGCGACGCAGCCGCGAATCGCCCATGCGCGGCCGAAGCACGGCGCCCAGCACCACGTGGCGCAGGTTGAGAGTCACCGCCGTGAGCAGCAGCGCGGCAGCCCCGGCGCCCGCCGTGAGCAGGCCCACGATGGCGAACTGCAGCGCGCCGGAGAAGATGACCAGCGACGCCCCGATGGTCAACTCCGGACCGATGAGCGGTCGGGCCGCCGCTCCGTAGAGTGCCCCGAACACGCCGATGGCGACGGCCGCTGGCAGGGCGCGCAGGATGATCGCGCGGCCCGTGACGAGCGTGTCCGACGAGGTCATCGGTCAAGAGTAGGACGGGGCGCGCGGAAGGGTGACCGCGCGCCGAAGAGTACGCGGGGTGGCCAGAGCGCGACGACGCGAGGCGAGGCGACCCTAGCGCCAGTGGACCTTGGGTCGCGCCGGGAGCGCCACGAGCGATCGCCCGTCGACCCAGCCGCTCCAGCCGCGGTACGCACGGACCTGCGCCCAGTCGCCGAGAGCCATGAGGACCTGGAGTGTCGTACCCGGTGGGATCCGCGTGGCAGGCGCCCGGGTCGGGTCGGGCGCCGTGCGGGCTTCCACGCCCGCGGCACCGACCTGGTCATCGGCCGCCCAGGGACGTTCGACCGGCATGGTGCGTGCCCGCTCCACGCCGACCGCCGAGATACCCAGCGCCTCGGTGACGCCGGGCGCGGCCCACAGCTGCTGACGCTTTCCGTGGATGGCTGCTCGCCGCCGGATCAGGTCTGCATCATCAGGCGAGGCGGCG
>JALZLU010000237.1 GCA_030858685.1 Chloroflexota bacterium
GCGCGCAGTCTCGGCTGCAGCTTCCGGCGCATCCAGTTCACGCCCGACCTGCTGCCCACGGACGTGACCGGCCTCTCGATCTTCAGCCAGAAGACCCAGGAGTTCGAGTTCCGACCAGGCCCCATCATGGCCCAGATCGTGCTGGCTGACGAGATCAACCGCGCCACGCCCAAGACCCAGTCCGCTCTGCTGGAGTCGATGGAAGAGCGGCACATGACGGTGGACGGCGTGACCTACCCGATGCCCGAGCCATTCATGGTCATCGCCACCCAGAACCCTATCGAATATGAGGGTACCTTCGCGCTGCCCGAGGCCCAGCTCGACCGCTTCATGCTGCGCATCCGCCTGGGCTATCCGCAGCCCCTGGAGGAGATCGTCATACTCGACGAGCAAAAGCGCGAGCATCCCTTGGAGGATGTGGGCGAAGTAGCCTCCGTCGAGGAGCTGCGTGAGATGCAGTCGGGCATCCGCCAGGTCTACGTGGACCCGACCATCAGCGACTACATCGTCCGTCTCGTGGGCGCGACGCGGTCGCATCCCGACATCTATCTGGGCGCGTCGCCGCGCGGTTCGCTGGCGCTGTACCGTGCCGGCCAGGCGCTAGCCGCCCTGAGCGGCCGCGACTACGTCATCCCGGACGATATCAAGGCGCTGGCAGAGCCTGCCCTGGCGCACCGGCTGATCATCAAGACATCGGCCTCCATCCGGGACGTCGATCCGGGCGCGCTGGTGCGCGAACTGCTGGGCAGCATCCCCATCGAATCCCGCGTGCCGGCCGGCGAGTCCCGCGTCGCCCGGTCGGTCTGAGCACGAACGTCTTTCCTGAGGGGGATCGATCGCGATGCTACGCCGACTCCAATTCGCCGGCCTGGCGGTCTTCCTGGTCGTGGCCGCCTTCTCCACGGGTGCCGACTTCCTGTTCTTCCTGGTCTACCTGGGCATCCTTGTGGTGGGCGGTGCCTACGTGCTGACGCGCTTCGGCATGGCCGACCTGGAGGCCGGCTACGTGCTTGACCGCCCCCACGCGCAGGTGGGCGACACGCTCCGCGCCACCTACACAGTGCGCAACACGAGCCGTCTGCCCAAGCCCTGGCTGGAGGTTCACAATCCGACCGGCCTGCCCGTGCCGCTGCCCGGCCGAGCTCTGGCCCTGGGCTCGCGCTCTGAGCGATCGTGGGTGGCGCGCGTGCCGCTCACGCAGCGCGGCCACTTCCGCATCGAGCCCATGGTCATCCGCACGGGCGACCCCTTCGGCCTCTTCGAATCGTTCGCCTCGGTGGGCACGCCGGCAACGGTCATCGTCTATCCCGCGGTGGAGGCGCTGCCCCGGTGGCGATTGCCACCGTCCACGCTGGAGGGCAGCCAGGCCAGCCCCGAGCGGACGCTGCAGACCACGGCCATGGTCACCTCGATCCGACCGTACGCACCGGGCGACTCCTTCAATCGCATCCACTGGAAGAGCAGCGCCCGCCAGCAGGAGCTGCAGGTCAAGGAATTCGACCTGGAGCAGACCGCCGACGTCTGGCTCTTCCTGGATCTCGACGTGGTCCATCACACGGGCCTGGGCGACGCCGCGACCATCGAATCGGCGGTCCGCGTGGCTGCTTCCATCGGCACGCGCGCACTTTCGGAGAACCGTGCCCTGGGCTTCACGGCGGCCGGTGTCCGGCGGGCGGTGCTGCCGGGCGATCGCGGACCACGGCAGCAGCAGAAGCTGCTGCAGCTGCTGGCAGCCGTGGATGGGGATGGGTCCATGCCGCTGCGCGAGCTGCTGATGGAGGGCCTCACCCGGCTGCGCCGCGGCATGACCGCGGTGATCATCACGCCCTCGCTCGATCGGGAGTGGGTCAGGCCGCTCACCACGCTGCGCCGGCGCGGCATCAGTGCCGTCGTCTTCGTCATCGATCCACTCGGCCATGACGTCCACACGCGGTGGCTGCGAGGTCTCGCCGGCGTGGCACCGGAAGAGCGAGAGGCACACGAACGCGAGGCGCGTGCCCTGCGTCACGCGCTGGCCGAGCACGAGCTGCCGGCCTACGTGATCGGTCCGGACCAGCCCCTGGGGGCGCAGATCGTGTCGATCCAGAGGAACGCTGCCGCGCGGACCGACCGATGAGCGATCCCGTGACGCCCTTCGAGCCGCGCCTCAGGGCCGACGAGCAGGATGATCCCGACACCGTGCGTTCGCCCCGCGAGGGTTGGACCTCTTTGGCACTGTTGATGATCATGCTGGTCACGATGGCCGTGGCCGTCGACGATGCCAACTGGGCCGGTTTCGGACCGAGCGACGGACG
>JALZLU010000240.1 GCA_030858685.1 Chloroflexota bacterium
TGGGCTATTCGGCGAGAAGAGCGTCAAGTGGATCACCCGCATCGAGTTGGTGCCGCACGAAGTCGATGGTTTCTATGAACAGCAGGGCTGGGGCCCCGATTTCACCATCCCCACCCGATCACGCTTCGATGGTCCCGACATGCGTCAGCCCATGCCGGTCGACCGTCCCATCCGGCTGAACGGCACGGCTTTCGGGGGCGACCGCGGCGTGGCCGGCGTGGAGGTGACCGTCGACGGTGGCGCGACCTGGCAGCCAGCGCGCCTCGACTACCCCGGCGGCCGACTGACCTGGGCGCTATGGAGCTTCGATTGGACGCCGCGGCAGGCGGGCGACGTCCGCCTGGCCGTGCGGGCCACTGACGGGACGGGCATGGTCCAGACCGACCGAGGCCGCGGCGTGGTGCCGGAGGGTGCGACCGGGCATCACGTGGTGACCGCCATGGTGCGCGCGTGAGTGCCCTGCGTCTCAGCGATATCGAGCAGCCCAGATCGCTGGAGGCCAGTGGCGGCGCCATCTTCGAGCGCCATCCGGCCATCTACGGGCTGTGCCGGGAGCACCTCTTCCGCGACGACACCGAACGCATCTGCTCATCGCTCTGGGGAGCCAACGGTCCGCCGCAGGGCGCCACCGTGCTGGAGGTCGGCTGCGGGCCCGGGCACTATGCCCGCCGTCTTGCGGCGCGCTTCGGTGGACTGCTGGTGATAGGCATCGACAGCTCCGAGGCCCAGTTGGGGCGGGCTCGCGCGGCGGCCCTGTCACGTGGCCTCACCGGCTGTCACTTCGAGCGCGCTGACGCGCGGGATCTGCCGCGGCCTGAGGCGTCAGTCGACGCGGTCATCGTCTCGCGCCTCTTCACCGTGTTGGCCCAGGGCGACCAGGTCATGTCGGAGATCCACCGCGTGCTGCGGCCGGGCGGCCGAGCCTTCATCGCGGAGCCCCGCTCATCGCTGCGCGCGGGCGCAGCGCTCCGGCTGATCGGCCTGACGGCGCGCGCAGCCAACCTGCTGGATCCATCGTCGGCGGGGTCGATGCCGCTGGAGAAGCCGCGCGTGATGGACACGGCGGACTTCGCCCGACTCACGGAGGGCCAGCCGTGGGCACAGGTCCGGCGCGATTCGGATCGCTGGTATCAGTACGCGGTCTGCGAGAAGGACTCGTGAACGGGTCGCGGCCACCCGATCGCGCGCTCGTCACCGGCGGAGCCGGCTTCATCGGATCTCGGCTGGTCGAGGCGCTGCTCGCGCGCGGCACGCACGTCACGATCCTTGACGACCTCTCCGCGTCCGGTGGCGACCGGGTGACGTCACTCGCGAGCCGGCGGCTGCGCTTCGTGCAGGGTGACGTGCGTGACCTGGCAGCGTTGGAGGCGGTCACGGCCGGTCAGGATCTGGTCGTCCACCTGGCGGCGTATACGGACATCGCGCTTGGACGGACGGAGCCGTGGCGCGACTTCGAGGTCAACGTGCTGGGCACGTGGAACGTGCTGGAAGCGATGCGCCGGGTGGGCGTGCGCCGGCTGCTCTTCGCGTCGAGCGGCACCGTCTACGGGTACCCGGCGAGCGTGCCCACGGCCGAATCGTACGGGCCGCTCCTGCCCGAATCGCCATACGCGGCGGCAAAGTTGGCAGGTGAGGCACTCATCAGCGGCTCGGCCGCGCTGCACGGTTGGCGCACCCTGGCGTTCCGATTCGGGAACACCGTGGGGGAGCACTCTGACCACGGCCTGATACACGACCTGGTGGTCAAGCTCCTGCGTGATCCGGGCTGCCTGGAGCTCCTTGGAGATGGACGGCAGGCCAAGCCGTTCATCGCCGTGGACGACGTGGTGGCGGCCATGCTGCTGGCGGACGAGGTCGCTCCATCGGCCCCGCTCAGCGTCTTCAACGTGGGCACGGACGGGACCCTCACCGTGGCTCGGGTCGCGGAGCTTGTCATCGAGGCCCTGGGGCTGGACGGCGCCACGGTCGAGCGGGTCCATCGGCTCGGTCCGGCGGGCGGTGGCGGCTGGCCCGGCGACACGCCCCTCGTCGATCTCGACACTTCCGCGCTGCGTGCGCTGGGCTGGGCACCGCGACACTCAGCGGCGAAAGCGGTCCGCGATGCGGCGCGCGGCACGCGCGACCGGCTACTGCGCCAAGGCACCCCCTTGCTCACCACGGCCGAGCGGCGAGCGGCCGCCTCTTGAGGGCGCAGGAGGCAGGCCGCACGGTCGCAGTGTGCGTCCCCCGCGTCCGTGCCGGGAGCCTCGCGGCGACGCGCATCCGTGCGGCGGCACCGGCCGTGCTGGTGGGTGCCGCGGCGGTGACGGCCCTCGTGTGGCACGCCATGCTGGGTCTCCGGCGGGCCGATGGACTGACCGTACCGGCCTTCGACCAGGCCTACTTCCAGCAGCTCGTCTGGTCGCTGAGTCAGGGGCAGGGACTGCGCTCGAGCTTCAACCCCGGTGAGTTCCTGGGCCTGCACTTCTCGCCGCTACTCGCACTGCCGGCGCTTCTCCAGCCGCTGTGGGCCGATGCCAGGTTGCTGGGCCTCCTGCAGGCAGCAGCGCTGGCGGCACTCGCTCCGGCCGCGTACCTCTTCCTGCGCGCCTTGCTCCGGCCGGCACGCGAGGGCCCCTGGCTGGCCGCCGCCCTGGCCCTGCCCATCCCCTTCTGGGCCGTGGCTCAGCAGGCCACGCGAGCCCACTTCCACACCGAAGCGCTGGCATTGCCGCTCATCCTGCTTGCGGGATGGGCAGGTTTGACGGGTCGCACTGTCATCCTCTTCGGTGCCGCCCTCCTCGCGCTGGGTGCCAAGGAGGACCAGATCTACCCGGTGGCCGTGATGGGCCTGCTCGTGGCATCACGTGCCTCCGGGCAGCGCTTCCGCGGGCGGCGGCGGGCGGGCCTTCTGCTGGTGGGCCTGGCCGTTGCCTGGGGAGTGGTCACGCTGGGCCTGCTCATGCCGGCCCTGCGAGCCGGCGTGGCGTATGACGTCGATGGCTACTACGCATGGCTGGGCGGCGGCCTGGACATCCTGCGGGCGCCATTCGAACAAACCGAGGCGGTCGTCTCTGCACTCACGCGGCCCGAGGGGTGGCTGGTCGTGATCGGGCTGCTGCTGTCACTTGGTGCCCTACCCTTGCTTCGACCGGGTTGGGCTCTGCTGATGCTGCCGCCGACCGTGGCCCACCTGCTCAGCCGGCAGGAGCCGCAGCCCCAGTTGCTGCTGCAGTACGGTCTGTTGCTGGTGGTGCCGGCCATCGTGGCGGGCGGTCTCGGAGCTCGCCGCCTGCTGGCTCTCTCCCGTCGGTACCAGCGCAGTCGCCAGGCCCCTTCCGCGAGTGCACCCGCGCGCCCGATGTGGGGCCCTGCAGCCACCGCCATCGTCGTCACTGCGCTCGTGCTCTCAGCTTTCGCGGTGGCCGTCGCGCGTGGCGGCATCCCGCCCTTCTCGTCGCGCGAGGAAGCCGGCTGGAACCGCCCGGCGGCGATGGCGCGGCTGCTCACTGCTACGGCCATCATCCCGTCCGATGCGCCGCTCTCGGTCGACTGGGGCCTGGCCGCGCCGCTGGCCAACCGATCGCGCATCGAGGTGTTCCCGATAAACAGTCCCGACACCTATGTGGTCGTCGATGGGCAGCCCCACGTGACGGGGGTCCTGCGCTGGCGGCATCGCCAGGCGTGGCTCGACGAACTGGCTGTCTCGGGACGCCGCCTCCTGGTCGATGACGGACGATTCCGGATATGGTCACCCATCGATGGCTAGCGCTCCGACCGTGTCCCACGGCGTGGCCGCGGTCGTGCCGGTCCTTGACGAGGTCACGGCCATCGGACCGCTGGTGCGCGGACTTCGTCTGGCCGGCGCCTGCTGCGTCTATGCCATCGATGGCGGCTCGCGAGACGGGACCCAGGCGGCCGCTGAAGCGGCCGGGGCGCGCGTCGTGGGCGAGCCGCGTCGCGGCTATGGGCGCGCCTGCATCACGGGCGGCGAGAAAGCAATGCACGATGGTCATGAGGTCATCGCCTTCCTGGACGGCGATGGATCGTGCGATCCGGCGGACCTGCCGGCTCTCGTGGCTGGACTGGAAGACGGCGACCTGGTGCTCGGCCGCCGATCCCAGGCGCTGACGGAGCACGGCGCGCTTCCCTGGCATGCCCGGCTGGGCAACATGCTCGTCACCCGAGTCCTTGCCGTCCGCACCGGACGGCGCGTGGGCGACCTGTCGCCCTTCAAGGTGATCCGCTCAGCCGCCCTGCTGCGCCTCCGGGCGGACCATGCCGGGTACGGTTGGACGGTGCAACTGATCGCCCGCGCTCTGACCGACCCGACCACTCGCTTGATGGAGCGGCCCATCCGCTTCCGGACGCGCCGCGGCGGTCGAAGCAAGGTCTCCGGGCAGCTGCGTGCGTCCCTGGACGCAGGTCGCGCCATGCTCAGCATGGCGATGGCCGAGTCCCGGCCTCGGCCCGTCCTCGCGTTGATGGCCAAGGCTCCGCGTGACGGTCACGCCAAGACCCGTCTGGCGGCGGACATCGGCCAGGCCGAGACGCGTGACCTGTGGGCGGCCTGCCTGTCCGACGGAGCAGCATCGTTGGGCGGCGCGGCACGGATGCTGCGCCTGCGACGGCTGGTCGTCGTGCCCGAGGAGCGCGACGAGCTGCCGGTGCGGGACCTGCTGGACAGCGGTTGGAGCGTGGACATCCAGCAGCGGGCCGGTCTCTCCGGCGGCCTGGTCGATTGCTTCCTGCGTGCCTTCGATCTGGGCGCGAGCAGCGCCGTCGCCGTCGGCGCGGACAGCCCCACACTGCCACACGACCGGCTGGCCATGGCCATCAGCATCCTGGCTGGCGACGACAAGTTCGATGCCGACGCGGGGGGGCCTGCTTCCCCGTCCCCGGCCGTCCTTGGATCCTGTCTGGACGGCGGTTACTACCTCGTCGGGGTGGGCTGGAGGCAGCGACGTCCGCTTCTCGGCGCGTGGCAACGGCGACGTCTCGAGGCCCGGCTCGAGCGGGTCTTCGGCGCAGCGCGGATGGGCGGCTCGGACGCACTCTCCACGACGCGGCAAGCCCTCGCCTCGGCCGGATGGCAGCCCACCCTGCTGCCGCCCTGGGATGACCTCGATGTCGGGGCGGACCTGCGGGCCCTGGCGCTCAGCGTGGAGGGGCGGCCAGCCGACTTTCCGCGGCTGAGTGCCTGGCTGAAGCGGAACGCGGTGCTCGTCCAGCGCTGGAGCTGAGTCTGACCGTGCCCACCATCCTCCTTCGCGCTGGCGCTGGGGATCGGCCACCGGACGTGCTGCTGGTGGAGGACCCGGATCATGCCCTCCGTGCGGTCGCGCTGCTGGACGGAGGGCAGCCAGACGCGGAACTCATCTCGGACCATCGCGGACTGCCCGCCTTCCGCGGCCGGTGGAAGGGCCACGCCGTGACCATCCAGACCACTGGTCTCGGGGCGCCGGCCGTGGCCATGGTCGTGGAAGAGCTGCTGATGACCGATGCACGCCGCCTCCTGCGAGTAGCGCCAGCGACCGCCCTGTCGCCGTCTCTAAAGCCAGGCGAAGCGGTCGTTGCGGTGTCCGCCTCGGCGATCGACGGCACCAGCCGCACCTACCTGGGTGACCTGACGCTGGCTCCCACCGCTGACTTCGGCCTCACGACCGCGCTCGCTCGGATCGCCGCGGCCGCCGGCCTGCGCGTGACGGTGGGTGGGGTGGCGACCGTCGATGTGCTGCCCGACAACGCCGGCCGAAGAGAGCTTGCGGCGTACTCCATCCTGGCGGCCGAGCTTGGCAGCGCGCCGCTGTTCCTGCTGTGCGCGCGTGACGACGCAAGAGCGCGGTCGGGCGATGCGCGGATCTCCGCGGGGGCCATCCTCTGGATCGCGGACGAGGAGCCCGCGCCCGACGACGTGGTCCAGCGCTTCCTGCCAGTCGCACTCGATGCGCTGACCGGTCCGCGGCCCTGAAGGCGGGCCGTCAGGGGCCGGTACCGCGCCCCTTCTCCAGGACCATCTGAGGCGTGTTCAGGGAGCGCCCAGCTCGATGCCGGCGGTCGAAAGAGCCGTCAGGATCCGGGCTCGCAGGTCACCCGCGGCATCCCATCGATCGCCGGCAGCCACCGAGCCGACCACTTTCAGGGTCACCCCGGCGCCGGACATCGACTTGACAGAATCGACCTTGGCCACCGACAGCAGCTTCCGCTTCCAGCGGGGGTCGGCGGCCATCGCCTCGCCGGCCTGATCGATGACGCGCTTGGCCTCGTCGACGCGAGCCGGGTCCTTGATGGGGATGTCGACCACGACACGCGCCCATACCCGAGTCAGGTTGGAGGCCACGCCGATCAGGCCGTTGGGCACGACATGGACCGTGCCGTCGAAGTCGCGCAGGATCGTGCGCCGGAGGCCCAGATCCTCGACCGTTCCGGTGACCGCCGCGATGCTCACGATGTCGCCGCGGCCGTACTGGTTCTCGGCAAGGATGAAGGCTCCCGCCACGATGTCCTTGACCAGTCCCTGTGCGCCCAAGGCCACACCCAGCCCCACCAGACCGAGGCCCGCGATGGCCGGTCCAAGGTCGACATCGAAGATGCCCAGCACGGCCATTGCCGCGATGCCCAGGATGACGATGCGCGCGAGGTTACCTACCAGGGCCTGGAGGGTGCGGCGCCGCTTCTCGAACTCCAGCACGGAGAGCTGGCCACGCGTGTCATCACCAAGCGGTCTGGTGAGGGCCCGCGCCACGACGCCGTCGACGAACCGCTGCGCCAGGCGGAGCGCGATGACCGTGACCAGGGCCACGACCAGCAGCCAGACCCCGATGCGCAAGACGGTCGGCGGGTCGAAGCTGGCCAGCATCCTATCGACGTCCATCGCGGGCTAGCCTAGCGCCGGCCGAGGTGCTCGATGAGCCAGAGCGCGATGCGCCCGAAGACGCGTTCCGCCTCCGGACCCGACGGCACGGCGTGACCGCCCTCGTACCAGAGTACGGTCCTGGGTTCGCGGGCTGCCGCGTGCAGGGCGCGGGCGCTGGCCGGCGGCACCACCAGGTCGGCGTCGCCCGCGATCATGAGGACGGGCCGCGGGCTGATGCGGCCCGCCCAGTGCCTGGGATCGATCGGCTCCAGAACGGCAGTTCTCCGCCGCATCTCCGCGGCACTCACGTCGCGCCCGAAGAGTCCCATCCCCTCAGCGCCCTGCAAGGTGGCCCAATCCGCGCCGCTGGCCACCAGGATGGGAGCCTGGACACGCTCGTCGACACCGGCCAGCAGGGTGCCCAGGAAGCCGCCCAGGCTGATTCCCAGGTAGCCCGTGCGCTGGAGGTCACACTCGGGTCGCGTAGCCAGGTAGTCGATGGCCCGCCGCTGGTCGATGACGGTCTCGCGCAGCAGCCGCTCCAGGGCGCGCGGCCGGGTGCCGAGTCGCTCCAGGGTGACCAGGTCAAGGCGCTCACCATGGGAGCGTGCGTCGATGGCCAGTGATGCGAAGCCGGCCCGGGCGAGGATCTCATAGAGCTGGAACGACTCCTTGTCGCCGCCCAGCCCGTGGCCCAGCAGGATGCAGGCCGTGGGGTCATCCACGTCGCGTGGCCGGGCGAACAGCGCCGGCACGCGTTCCCCATCCGGGGCCGCGAAGCTGAGGTACTCCAGGTTCGCATGCTCCGTCTCACGTGAACGTGAGCCGTCGACGAGAGGGCGCAGGGGCAGGGATGCGTCATAGGCGAAGAGGCGGTCGTCGGCTGTCGAGGGAGGGTCGGTCCAGGGTGGCTGGGCCGTCATCTGGGGTTCGGCCGACGCCGGGATGTCGGCCGAGGGCGGTGGCATGGTGGGCGCGAGGGACGTCTGCGCTGCTGGCGACGCTGAGGCCGGTGGATCGAGCGGCCCGGATCCGCAGGCAGCCAGGGTCACGACGGCCAGCGTCAGGACGGCCGGCGCCAGAGCGGACAGGATCGAGCGTGGATGCCGGGGCTGAGGATGCACGGCCTGATTCTGACCGAGATCGACCGATCCGCCGGAAGCGGGCACACTTCCTGCCATGACGGACCGACCGATCTTCGATGTGGATGCGGTGCGCGCGCACTTCCCCGCCCTGTCGCGCGAGCTGGATGGGCGGCCCGTGGCCTATCTCGACGGACC
>JALZLU010000268.1 GCA_030858685.1 Chloroflexota bacterium
CTTCGACGTGGCCTGGATCCACGACCTTGACCGCCTCTACTTCGACCAGCCGACGATGGAGTCGCACCTCCGCGACCTGGCGGCGTCCGGCTGGCGGGCGTTGGAGGAGCTGCGTGCCAGCGGACAGATCAGCGCCATCGGGGCGGGCATCAACGATCTGGGGCTGATGCCGCGCTTCCTGGACATCGGTGACATCGACGCGTTCCTGGTGGCGATGCCCTACACGCTGCTCGACCAGGATGTGCTGGACGCAGAGTTCCCGGCCTGCCTGGAGCGCGGCGTGGGCTTCGTCATCGGCGCGGTCTTCGCCTCGGGCATCCTGGCCAAGGGGCCGGTGCCGGGTGCGAAGTACGCCTATGCCGAACCCTCGGCGGAGATGGTGGAGAAGACCCGCCGCATCGCCGCCGTGTGCGAGCGTCACGGCGTGCCCCTGGCCGCGGCGGCGCTGCAGTTTCCGCTGGGCCACCCGGCGGTGGCATCGGTCATCCCCGGCGCGTCCGGCCCCGCACAGCAGGCACGCAACGTGGAGGCCTTCCGGACGGCCATCCCGGACGATCTGTGGACGGAGCTCAAGCACGAAGGACTGCTACGCGACGACGCGCCGGTGCCGGCGGATGCGGTGGCGCGACCGAGCGCGGTACCGCGACCGAGCGTGCCGGGGTGACGGGAGGGCGCCACTCGCTGGTCGGGTCGTGGCGCCTGCGCCGCTGGGTCGCCGTGGCCGATGACGGCAGCCAGTCCCTGCCCATGGGCGAGGCACCCGAGGGCCTGCTGGTCTACTCCGACGACGGCACGATGGTCGGCATCATGGGTCCGGCGGCGCGACCGTGCTTCGCTTCCGACGACGTGACCGGCGGCACGGACGACGAGCGTGCCCGGGCGTTCGCCACCTTCATCGCCTATGGCGGCCGCTACCGGGTCGAGGGTGACACGGTGAGACACGACGTCGAGGCGAGCCTGTTCCCCAACTGGATCGGAACCGTTCAGCAACGCCGCTGGGAGCTTGACGCGGACGGGCGGCTGCTGACGCTGACGTCACCGCCTCTGGGCCTGGGTGGCACGGTCCGCGTGCAGCGACTCACCTGGGAGCGGGCCCGACCCTGATGCTGCGGGTCGTCCTGTGCGGGGTGGGCGGCGTGGGCCGGAACTTCGTCCGCGTGAGTCGAGAGCACGCCGGCATCCAGGTCGTGGCGGCCTATGCCCGGAACCGATCGCTCCACGGTCGCGACCTGGGTGAGCTCAGCGGTGGACCCGCCACGGGCACGGCCGTGGGCGACAAGGAGAGCGCCTTGGCGACGGAGGCGGAAGTGCTGCTCATCGCCACCAGCTCCTTCCTGCGCGAGGTCGAGGCGGAGATCCACGACGGGCTGAGGGCAGGACTCGATGTCATGAGCACCGCCGAGGAGATGGCCTTTCCCTGGGAGGTGGACGCAGCGGCGGCGCGCTCCATCGACGAGCACGCCAGAGCGGCTGGGATGACCGTCATGGGAGCGGGAGCCAACCCCGGCTACATCTACGAGGTGGTGGCTCTCGCGCTCACCGGCGCCCTCTGGCGCGTCGACCGGATCACCACCAGGCGCGTCGTCGACCTGTCCGGATTCGGCGCCACGGTGCAGCGTCGCCTCGGCATCGGCTACTCGCCGGGCGACTTCGCGGCCGGGGTTCGCGAACGCTCGGTCTTCGGCCACATCGGCTTTCCGCACACCATCCGGACGTTCGCCCGGAGACTCGGCGTGAAGCTCGACCGAATCGAGGAGACGGTGGTGCCCATCCCCGCGGAAGGGGCCATCTCGTCAACAGCGGTGGAGGTGGCCGTCGGTGAGTCGGCCGGGATGCACCAACGGACCATCGGGTACGTCGACTCGCAGCCCTGGTTCAGCGCGGAGTTCCTGGGCCACGTGAAACCGACCTCGGCGGGACTGACGCCACAAGATTCGTACCAGATAGACGGGCTCCCGGATATCCGCGCCGCCGTCACGCCCGGCTTCGATCCTCAGTCTACGACCGCCGCCGCCCTGGCCAATCTCCTGCCGCTGCTCGTCGCCGCGCCGCCCGGGCTCATCTCGGTGACAGACCTGCCTATCCCGACGCCCTGGCGCTGAGCACCCGCCCAGACGCCGCCTCCGATGACAGCGGGGCATGGACCAGGTGGATCGGTCGCCAGACCCGCGAGACGAAACCGCGCGGGGTCGAGTCCGGCGAACCCGCCGCAGCGCGAAGGTCGGGGAACGCGCGCCACAGTCCCAGGAGCGCCTCGATCGCCTCCATCCGTGCCAGGTGCGCTCCCACGCAGTGCCGCGGCCCGACGTTGAAGGCGAGGTGGCCCCATAGTCGCGGACGGCCGGGATCGAAGGTCCCAGGGCGCTCCCAGCGAGCGGGATCGCGGTTGGCCGCCGCATTGATGGCGATGACCCGCTGGCCCGCCTCGATGGTGACGCCGTCCAGGTCCACGTCGGTCGTGGCGCGACGCGCCCGGAGATGCACCACGGTCGAGTGGCGCAGGACCTCCTCCAGGAAGCGGGCCAGAGCGTCGGGTGCCGCGAGCGTCGCGGCGCGGACCTCCTCAGGCGGCTCGAGCAGGCGGTGGACCGCGTTGCAGACAAGGAAGGCGGTCGTCTCGGAGCCACCCTCGAAGAGGAACTTGGCGTTGTCCAGCACGTCCTGCTCGCCCCAATCGGGCGCGACCTCGCGACCCTTCTCCCAGAGGAAGCTGATGGCGTCGTCGCGGGGCTGATCGCGTCGCTCGCGGACCGTGTCCAGCAATGCCGGTTCCAGGAGCCGTGTCGCCTCCACCGCCGCCGCACGACCGTCAGGGTCCTCGCCATAGGAGTGTCGCCAGGCCAGGACGGCCTCCATCCAGCCCTTGGCCCGGTCCAGGGTGTCGGCGTCCGCATCTGGCAGGCCCAGCACGCGAGCGACGACCGCGATGGGCAGCAGCCGGGCGAAGTCCGCAAACAGCTCGAACGAATCACCCTGGGCCAGGCCAGCCAGTCGCTCCGCCACGATTGGCCGCACTGCCGTCATGGCCAGCGGCGCGATGGGGTCCGGCCGCCAGGCGTGCGAGAGGGATCGGTGCAGCACCTCGTGCTGGGCGCCGACGAGCGACCGGAAGTCGCGACGGCCGACGATCTCCGTGGCGCCGGGAAGCGTCCTGGTGGGCTCCTCGAATAGGTCCTCCCGTCGCTCCACGAAGGAGCAGCCGTCGTGCGAGAGCACGAGCCACGCATCCATCGGTTCGTCCCACACGACGGAGCCGACGGCGCGCATCGTCTCGTAGGCGGGATACGGGTCCACGTCCCGCAGGTCGCGCAGCGAGACGGGCGTGGCCGGCCGGGTGGCGATCACCGTCACTCGAAGTCCTTCAGACGACCACGGCGTCGATGCCCAGATGGCCTGCGATGGCCACGACATCGGCGGCGAGGTCACCTGGGCTGGCGGAGCTGTGGTGGTTGACGCCCGCGCTGGCCCAACGACTCCAGGCTGCCTCCACCGGTCCGTCCGCGAAGCGGAACGCACCGTTGACCGTGCCCGTCTCGGGGAAGCGTCGCGCGGTCAGCTCGCCACGCGCCACGACGTAGCGAAAGCCGCCCCTCGATCGCGGGTGCGGCGTGAAACCGACCAGCGTGGCTGGACCCGGCGCCGGCTCGAACGCCGCGCAGACGCCGCAGTGCGGGTCCTTGCCGCAGAACCAGTCATTGCGTCGCAGCCT
>JALZLU010000282.1 GCA_030858685.1 Chloroflexota bacterium
GATGCGGCGTCACGCGCCGAACTCACGGTCCCAACCTGGCTCCGTCCGTCCCATGCATGTGCAGCCATTCAGGGATAGCCACGCACGCGCGGGTTCCCTTGGGCTTGGCCGCCGCCCGCCGCCCGGCCCGACCGCCTACCGCAGTTTCCGCCCGGCCCGACCGCCTATGCATGGGGTGGGCGTACCAGCCAATCAATCGCCGATTGCCCACCGCACGGGCGCCTCAGCCACGGTCACTGCTCCTTTCCTGGCCATTCGTCCCGTGCCGTGCATATTCGGGCACTCATTGGCTGGTACACCCACAGGAGGAATAGCCGCCCGCAGACAGGGCGTGTCCCAGCGGGCCTACTCCACATCGACGCCATTGAAGGCATTCATTGCCTCGTCAATCCCGTCCAACAGCCAGCGTTCGGCGGCGTCGGCACCGACCGCCACCATCTCGCCGGCGAGCTCCTGCTCATCGGGCCTGAAGGTGGCGAGCACATGGTCCACGACCTCACCCGCGCGCCCGACACCGATGCGCAGCCGGTTGAACTCGTTCGTGCCGAAGGTGCTGATGATGTCGCGCAGGCCGTTGTGGCCACCCGCGGACCCGGATCGGCGCAGCCTGACGCGGCCGAGCGGCAGATCGATGTCGTCGGCCACCACCAACACCTCCGTCGCAATGTCGACATCCGTTTGGTGCAGCGCGGCTCGCAGCGGGCCCCCCGACAGGTTCATGTACTTGAGCGGCTTCACCATGAGCACCTTGCCGATCGGCTCCGGCCGGTGCACCACCAGCAGCCCCGCACCCTCCTCGACTCCGCCCTGGCCGGTCAGGCCCCAGCGATCCGCCAGCAGATCGACCACCCGGAATCCGACATTGTGGCGCGTGAGCCGATAGCGCTCCCCCGGATTGCCCAGGCCGCAGATCACCTTCATTGCGCCGCCGATGGTAGTCGGCCACATGCCTCAGGCGCGATCGTAGGCCTCACGCAGCCAACCGATCAGCTCGTCGTCCAGGCCCGATGCGTCGGGAATTCGGACACGGTGCGTGGCCATGCCCGAGGTGGGCTTGAGCCGCTCGGTCGGCACCGTGTCCGGCAGATTGAGACAAACCTCGAGCTGGCCGCCCGCGGGGCCCACCTGACCGAACTGCTTTCGACGACGTAGGCTCACGTACGTCTTCTTGGGCGCAAGCTCCACGTCGTCACCGAAGGCCCCCACGCACTGCACGACCGCCTCGTACGCCGAGCGCAGTGGCGCGTTCTTCCCCGCATAGTGCGTCGCAATCAGGTCCTCGTCGTTCACTGCGCCCCCGGCATCGGCTTCTCGCGCCTTCAGGGCGATCAGGTTGGCGTTGCCATGTCCCATGCCGTGCTCGGCTTTGAGCATCGAGACCACCTGTCCATGCTTCTGGAGGCCTGATGCGCGGACGACGCTGAACCAATCAGCCAGCGAGCGGCCGGTGCGGCGCTCGATGTTGGCAATCTGCGCCTGTATCTGGTCGTCGATGGTGGCCATTGGTGCCTCACGCTTGTTGCCGATGGGTCGACTCCGAACGATGCTGTGGCCGACGAAATCGACACAGGCGCGTCGCTATGCTCGGTGAGTGCGAACCGAGATCGTCGTCGTTGGCGGAGGCATCATCGGCTGCGCCGCGGCAGCCATCCTCGCCGATCGCGGCGCCCACGTCACGCTCATCGAGGGCAGGTCCATCGGTGCGGGCGCATCCGGCCGCAACCTGGGGGCCATCCAGCATCCGTTTGATCCGCTGCTGGCGCCACTTTATTTCGAGAGCCTGACGCGCTACCGGGCGCTTGCCGACGAGACCGCCGACTTCGCGATCGCCGATGAGCCTGCCGGACTCCTGCTCCTCAACCGCGACGCCGATGCTGCGGCTGCGCAGGCCGGGCGACAGCAGGAGGCCCATCCTGAGCTCATGCCGGAGCTCCTTTCGCCCGACGAGGTGGTCAGCGCCGAGCCATCATTGCGTCACGGCCCGGCCGCGGTGCGCCTTGCGACCGGCTACCCCATTCCTCCGGCCTCTGCGACGGCCGCGTGGGCCCGATTGGCCAAGGAGCACGGCGCCCGAATCATGCTCGGGTCCGCCGCCCGCACGGTGATCGAGTCTGCGACGGTAGTGGGTGCGCTCCTCGAGGACGGCACGCACCTCGCATGCGACGCGGTGTTGTTGGCCGCCGGCCCGTGGACCCCTGCGTTGATCGACCCCACTGGCACCTGGTCGCCGATCCACGCGACATGGGGCGTCACGCTCCAGCTACGCCTGGGCGCTTCGGCACCTCGTCACATCGTGGAAGAGGACGAGGTCGACTCGATCAACCGAGCGGCGGCTGCCACCGCACGTGCCGCCGTTGAGGACGACGAGGCGGAGCCGCCATCACTGTTCAGCATCGCGAGCGCCCGCGGCATCAGCACCCTCGGCTCGACCTTTCTGCCCGCGAAGCCCGACCCGGCACGCATCGCGCCGCTGCTGCTGCGTCGGGCAGCCGAGTTCCTCCCCGAGATCGATGGCGCGGAGGTCGTTGGGCGGCGGCTGTGCGCTCGCCCGCAGTCGGTCGATGGGCGACCGTTCATCGGTCCTGTGGAGGATGTGGATGGGCTCTTCGTGTGTGCCGGACACGGTCCATGGGGCATCAGCATCGGGCCCGCAACCGCAGCGATCGCCGCGCGAGCCATTCTCGACGGCACTGCTCCATCGGCGGAGCTCGCCGCGAGCCGCTCTACCTGACGAGGCTGGGAGCCACGGCCACGCAGCGTTGCGCCCGGTGCACGTATCTACGTGCGTCAGAGTTCGGGCTGGCGCAGCGCCCGCCGAGGGTGCGAGCGTTGTCGACGTCGGCTGGGGTTGACCCCCTAACTACACGGCCCCTCCT
>JALZLU010000297.1 GCA_030858685.1 Chloroflexota bacterium
GTTCTCGGGCGGCAGCCAGGCAGATCACGAGCGTGCTGGCCGGCACCACCGCATAGCGGCGCTCACCTCGACTGGCGAGTCGCGCCCCTGCGCCGCAGGCAGCGAGCGCGGCCCACGGCGATGCCCAGCGCAGGATCTTGTGCGACCAGATGGCGATGGCCGCGCTCGGCTGGCGCCAGGGCGACAGCCGTCCGACCATGGCCAGGTTGGCGGCGATACCCCTCGTGGCGGTGCGCGAGCGGGCTCGGAATTGATCGCCCAGGCGTTCCACCACGCGGTCGGTGGCGACGGCCTCGGGGACGGCCAGGATGAGCAGGCCGGCCTCCCGCACCTGGAGGGGTGCGATGTGGTCGAAGGAGCTATGTTCCGGCACCGGCCGGATCAGGTCGCGGCGCAGGGCGAGCAGCGCGCCCGTGGCTGCCGTCAGCCAGCCGGCGCGACTCTCCGCGCGGCGCACCGACTGCTCGTAGCGCCAGTAGACGCCCTCGTGGCGGCTGGTCGCCGTATCGCCCAGATTGCGCCACAGCAGCACGCCCGTGGTGGCGCCAACACGCGGGTCGGCGAACGGCGCCACCAGCGCCGCCAGGCAACCCGGCTCGAAGCGCGTCTCGGCATCCGTCAAGATCACTACCTCCGAGCGTGCCTCGGCCAGGATCCGGTTCTGTGCGGCCGTCTGACCGCCACGCGGCAAGGACAGGAGTCTGATGCGTGGGTCGGCCGCGGCCAGGGCCCGGACCACCTCATCACTGCCGTCGGTGGAGCCGTCGGACGCGATGATCACCTCCAGCGAAGCGTCGAGCTCCTGCGCCAGGACGTCTGCGATGCGCGCGGTGATCTCTCGCGCCTCGTCGTGGATGGCGATGCCGACGGTGACGCTGGCGACGCCCGGTCCCATCGGGGTCACGACGATGGGCCGCACCCTTCCGGCCAGATGCGCGGCCAGCGGGTACCCGGCGTAAACCCAGCCGATGAGTCCGGTGGCTGCCCAGAAGAGCCGGTGGACCATCAGGGCGCCGCTTCCGGCCGAAGGCGGCTTTGGAGCGACTCGTCGGTGCGGACGCTCTTGTCGTTTACGGTTCCCGGCGGTCGTAAACGAATATGCGATGCCCGTTGCGCATCGGCATCCGCCGAAACCCTGCGCTCCGCACGGGCCTTACGCTCGTCGGCCTTCGCGCGGTGGGCACGCGACCCCATGGCTGGACTCGAGGGTTCGTATATCTCCGCGTCCGTCCGTAGATGACAGGAAGTCGCTGCTGCCAAGGCGAGCGCGTCGCCACTGGCGAGGATGCTCATCTGGCGGGCCAGGGGAGGGCCGGGAAGGTGAAGCGCATCCAATCGACCAGTCGCTCTGCTTGTCGCTCCGCGGTGTGGTCCGCCGCCCAGGCCACGCCGCGGTCACGGAACGTTCGCATCGCGGCGGGATCCTCCAGCAGGGAGCGGATAGATGTGGCCAGGTCGATCTCATCGCCGGGGCGCAGGAGTCGACCCCGATCGCCGTCGCCCAGCACCGCCGGGATGCCGCCCACGGCGGAGGCGATGACCGGCACGCCGCAGGCCATGGCTTCCACCAGGACCTTGGGCACGCCCTCGGTCAGTGATGGCAGCACGAACAGGTCACTCTCCCGCAGCATCGCCAGGACCCGCTCCCGCTCGCCGACGTAGCCCTCCCAGCTGATCGAGTCAGAGATGCCCAGGGTGCGGGCCTGGGCCTCGAGGCGTGGCCGCTCCGGGCCGTCACCGATCAGCTGGAGTCGCACCTCTCTACCGGTCGCCAGGAGCAGCGTGACAGCTCTGAGCAACGTGGCGAGCCCCTTCTCGGGGGCCATCCGTCCCGCCCAGACGATGCGCCACGGGCCGTCGCGTGGATCCCTTGCCTGGGCAGGCTGCTGCAGATCGGCCGCATCGATGGCACTCGTGAACAGGTCCGGACCGAGGCGCAGGCTGGGTGCGGTGCGCGTCAGGACGGTGGTGATGCCGTCATGCAGTGCCGCGGCGCTCAGGGCAGCGATGCGCGCCGGTCCCGTCCGCGGACTCGCCGAAACCACCTCGCTGACGCTGCCCGCGACGTACGCGAAGCGGGCCACGCTCACGGCATCGGCGACCAAGGCGGCGGCGGCCCCGTTGGAACCCGGGACCTTGATCCAGACGAGGTGCTCGCCGCTCAGCGTGCCGCGCAGGAGAGGCAGGTTGTGACGCCACATCCGCGGAAGCCGGCGCAGGTACCCGGCCGCGCCGTCGAACGGGGCACTGGGCACGATGTGCAGCAACGACTCGTCGACCGTGCCCAGGCGCGCGGCGCCTTCCCCGTCCGCGTCCTCACCCGCCGGGTCGCGCACCGGGATCACGTAACGAGCGGCGCCGAAAGGACCGGCCCGCACCACAGCTTCAGCGAAGCGGTGGAAGGTTGCCGCACGCGGGCGGACCTGCCCGTCCGAGGCCCTCACGAAGGGGTTGTCATCAACGATGGTCAGCCGGATCGGTCCGCGTCCGGCCTTGGCGCCGCCGCTCTCGAGCCCCGGCCCGCGCTCGAGCCCCCCGCGGCCGCTCGCGCGATGCGCGGGCCCGGGCTCAGCTGCCACGTGCTTCGCTTCCCAGCGATCGACCGCCCAGGCGGTCGAGTAGACGGCGGAGATCGCTGCGACGTACCAGCAGCGTATCGCGCAGGGGCTGATGGGTCAGCCGGTGAAACGCGACGACCATCAGCAGCGCGGTGACGGTGTACGAGATGGAGGAAGACATGGCGGCACCCATGATGCCGAAACGCGGGATGAGCAGCGCATTGGCCACCAGGTTGAGCGTCAGTCCGGCGAGCAGCACCAGGGTGGAGCGGCCCGGCGCCCCTGCCGCGAGCAGGAATTGAGAGAGCACGGAGACCACGCCATAGGCAACGATGCCGGGCAGCAACAACTGGAGCGCTGGGCCGGCGTCGCGGAAGGGCGCACCGTACAGGACCTCCACGCCGATGGGAGCGACCACCAGGGCCGCCACTCCGACCACCAGCCCGAAGGCAAGCGTCACGCGGGTCACGGCACTCGTCAGCGGCGCCGCGTCCAGGCCGCCTGCGGCGACCCTGCTGAAGATGACCACGCCAAGCGCCGCGGGTATATACCAGAGCGTCTCGGCCACGGACGTGGCCACGGAGTAAACACCCGTGGCGGTCACGCCCACCAGCGCGTTGACCAGGAACAGGTCGGCGCGGAACTGGAGGCGCTCGGCGAGGGAGCCGGGCCAGGAGCGGATCCCGTAGCGCAACTGCCCCGCCAGCAGGCGCCGCTGCGGTCGCGACGGCGTCACACCGTCCCGGCGCATCGCCACGAAGACCACGAGCAGCCCCACGATCAGGGCCACCAGGTTGGCCGCCAGAGCGGCGCGCAGATCCAGCCCGGCCAAGCCCACCAGGCCGATGCCCACCAGCAGCACCGCCCGACGCAACAGCCGCGTGGCGTTGTAGGCGCCCACCAGCCGGCGCCCAAGCAATCCCAGCAGGCCCACGGAGATGAGCAACTCCAGGGGAAGCGCCAGAGACGCGAAGAAGACATCAGTGGCAGCCAGGTTCGGCAGCGCAGCGCCCGCCGCCGCCGCCAGGCCTACCAGCGTGGCAGCGCCGCCCACGACGGCTGTCCAGGCGAGAGCATTGCCCAGGCTGGCACGAGCCGACGCGACCGACCGCGCCGCTGCCGCGCCGATGGCGCGATCGAGGCCCAAGCCGATGGCCAGCGCCGACAACTGCGAGAGGAGCAACACCAGCGTGAAGCGTCCCTTGGCGTCCGCTCCCAGCGTCCTGGCCAGTACCACGTCGGTGGCCAGGATGATGGCCGCCAGCAGGAAGCGGGCACCGACCGTGGTAGCCGCCTCGCGAGCCAGTGATCGTCCTGGCCGAGGCGTCTCCCCAGCCGTCACCGGTCGGCCAGGGCCGCGAGCTCGGGATCCTGCAGGGCCGCGCGGAACCATCCGGCCACGCTCGTGATCCCCGCGCGGAGTTCGACCTGCGGCCGATACCCGACCTGCTGAGTGGCCAGGGACAGGTCACAGGCGGCGCCCGCCACGTCCCCGGTCCGTGCTGGCAGGTGGATGATCGGCACCTCTCCTCCCAGCACGTCACTGACCATCGCGGCCAGCTCGCCGATGGGCGTGCGAACGCCGCTGCCGCCTTGGAAGATCCGGCCCGCCACGCGCTCGGGCGGTGCGTCCAGGGAGGCGCGGATGAGGCCGACCAGGTCGTCCACGTGCACCAGGTCCCGGGCCTGGCTGCCGTCGCCGTAGACGTTCAGCGGTCGACCGCGCAGGCCGGCCAGCAGGAACGAGGCGATGACGCTCCGCTTGTGGAGGGCATGGGGTCCGTAGACATTGGCGAAGCGGATGGCCACGGTGGCCATCCCGTAGGAGTCCGCGAAGGCCGACAGATACCCCTCCATGGCGAGCTTGGCTGCGCCATAGGGCGAGGTGGGACGTGGCACCGTGTGTTCGTTGATCGGTCCTTCGGCCGCTCCCACCGCCGCGTTGGA
>JALZLU010000308.1 GCA_030858685.1 Chloroflexota bacterium
GGTGGTGAGCCGGCTGGGATTCGAACCCAGGACACGAGGATTAAAAGTCCCCTGCTCTAACCGCTGAGCTACCGGCCCGCTCCCTATTGTCGCTCGCGGCCGTAGGCTAGGCGGAGATGAAGAGGCAGGCCGTCCCAGCTCGAGAGCATCAGCGAGGAACGGCACCGCGACGCCAGGGGCTGCTGGTCCTCCCCTTGCTGGCAATCATCACGGTGGTCGCGGCCACCTCCGTGGCATCCGCGCTGGATGGCGGTTCGCCCGGCGCCAGCCCGCCCCGCGGCGGTTCGCCTGGCAGCGGTTCCACGGCCGCTCTCCCCACCGCGATACCCCTCAGACCCGGCGTCTCGGACCTCACCATCCCCAGCGCCGCCCTCGGCCGCGACATGCCGGCCCAGGTGTTCGTGCCACGTGACCTGGACAGCGCCGCGACGCATCCGGTGCTCTACCTCTTCCACGGCCGTTACGGCAGCGAGCGTGGCTGGATGGGCGGGAGCTTCGGGCGCGCGGGCGTCGGCGTCCACGACATCGCCCAGGCGCTCATCGATGAGGGGCGCATCCCGCCGCTCATCATCGTGTCCGCGCTCATCAACGACTCGTACGGCGTCGACTCGCCACCCACGCAGGAGGGCTACGACCACGGTCCCTACGAGCGCTACATCCTCGACGACCTCATCCCCACCGTCGAGTCGCGCTTCCCGATCAGCGCGGACCCCGCCGATCGAGCCATCGGCGGGCTATCGATGGGCGGCTTCGCGGCGCTGCATGCCGCCTTCCGCTATCCGGAGCGCTTCGGTGGGGTGGCTGGACTCAGCCCGGCGGTCTTCGAGGGCATGCTGCCCGATCGCCAGTGGCTCTACCCCACGGCCGCCGCGCGACAGGAGCACGATCCGCTGCTCCTGGCGGAGTCCGCAGACATCGACCACCTGCGCGTCTTCCTGGGCGCGGGACGGGCCGACTACCTTTGGATCATCCAGGCGACCGACGTCCTGGCCGACCGGCTGGGGAACCGCGGGGTGCGGGTCACGGCCACGAACATCCGCGGCAGCCACGACACCCCGACCTGGCAGCGCCTGGCACCGCAGATGCTCTTGGCGCTGTACGGCGACGAGTAGGCGGCGACCCGCGAGTTCGGTAGCATCTCCGGGAGGGGAACAGCCGCGGCCGTCCGGGCCGTCGCATGGAAGGGCCAGCGATCAGGTGAGGGACGAGGTCTTCGAGACGACGCGTGCCTGCGGGGTCGGCTTCGACACGCCGGCTGGACTGGCTTGGCTCACCTTTCTGCGAGCCCACTCCGACCTGATCCGCATCCTGGACGCGGAACTGAGACGCGAGACCCAACTCGCCCTGTCCGACTTCGACGTGCTCATCCAGCTTGCCATGGCGGAGACGGGCTGCTTGCGCATGAGCGAGCTGGCCCGCCTCACGCTGGTCAGCAAGAGTGGCACCACGCGTCGCGTGGAGCAATTGGAGCGCGAGGGGCTGGTGGCGCGAAGGGCGGCCGGCACGGATCGTCGCTCGGTGATCGTCTCCCTCCAACCTGCCGGCGTGGACCGGCTGCGAAGCGCACTGCCCGTGCACGCGCGCGGGATCGCCGCGCACTTCGCAGAGAAGCTCTCCGACGAGGACGCCGGAGCCCTGCGCCGGGCGTTGCAGAAGGTCAGCCCGGACCGCGCTCCCGGCTGAGACGCGTCAGCAGATCCGACAGGGCGGCAGTCTCGCCCGACGAAAGACGCGCGGCGACGTGCCGCTCCAGGATCGCTCCCAGATGCTCGATGGAGCGGCGGGCGGCTTCCCGACCGAGCGGCGTCAGCTGAGCATGTGAGCCGCGCCGGTCGGCAGGGCACGAGACCCGTCGCACCAGCCCGTCGGCCTCGAGTCGATCGACCCGGCGGGTCAGCCCGCTCGGGGTGAGGTGCGATCGCTCGGCCAGCTCGTTCATGCGCAGGCGCTCGTCATCCGCCTCGGCCAGGGGCAGCAGCACCGCCACCACGTCGGCACCTGCCATACCGTCCTGGCCGGCGGCCCCGTCCAGGACCTCAGTGAAGTCGTCATAGGCAGCCGCTGTGTCGAGCCACAGGCTGAGCGCAGCGGAAACGGGGATCCGCTCCGCTGCGACCGCGATCGCCGCCGGTGTCGCCGGTGATGACGCGTCCGTGGAGAGGGTCATGCGATCGGCAGATCATCCCCGGAGTCGGCTGCCTGCTCTTCGACGGTCAGCTCGAACTGGAGGGTGACCTCGCGGCCGACGAGCACGGCGTCTCCGCCCAGCGGCACGTTCCAGGTCATGCCCCAGTCGCTGCGGTCGATGGTGAACTCCGTGCTGAAGGCGGCCTTCCGCGCGCCGCTCATGCCCACGGCCAGACCACGCAGTGTGGCCTCCGCCTGGATGGGCCGCGTGACGCCCTTGATGGTCAGCTCGCCCTCGACCTCCAGCAGGTCATCATCGGCCTTCTTGATGGACGTGCTGTGGAACTCGATGGTGGGGAACTGCGCCACATCCAGGAGTTCCGGCGAGCGCAGATGCTGGTCGCGCTGTTCGACGCCCGTAGCGAGGCTAGCCGCCTCCACGGTGACGTGGACGCGAGCGTTCTCCGGGTCCGTGTCGTCGCCCTCGAGGTTCGCGTCGAAGCGGGCGAAGTGGCCGCGCACGGTGCTGATCATCATCTGCCGGCCGGCGAAATGAAGGCTGGAGTGGGCCGGGTCGAGCGCCCAGACGGAGCGGGCGGTGCCCGGCTCCTGGGCGGACTGCGTGTCCGCGGTCTGTGTATCGGTCATGTCTGTATCTCCTCTGTCGCCGCCGTCAGGCGGCCTTGCGGTTGGTGGCGATGGACCGGCGCACGGATGAGGCGAATGCTCCCAGCAGCCGTCGCAGCTCGGCGCGCGTATCAGGGTCGGTCAGGCGCCCGTCGTCATCGATACGGTCGCTGGCGCGAGGCAGGCCGTAGCGCTCCACGAAGGGCACCGCCTGGGCGTAAGCCAGGGAGTCGGCGGCCTGCTGGAGGGCGTACTTCGTGGCCGAGCGGCCCGTGGTGGCGCCCATGAGCAGGACCGGCTTGCCCGTCAGCGGAGAGTCGAAGGGCGGCCGAGAGGCCCAGTCGATGGCGTTCTTGGAGACCGCCGGCAGGCCGCGGTTGTACTCCGGCGTTACCAGCAGGATCGCGTCGGCCTCGGCGATGGCTGACTTGAGAGCACGCACGGGCGTCGGATCGCCTTCCGCCTCCAGGTCGCCGTCGTAGAACGGGACATCGGCCAGGGAGAAGGTCTCGATGGCGATACCCCTGGGTGCGACCTCCTGGACGGCCCGCAGGAGGGAGCGGTTGAACGAGCCACGTCGCAGGCTGCCCACGAGCGCGACGATCCGGATGGGTGTGCCGCTGTTGTCCGGTACCGACTCGGTCGGCGGGGGCGGCTGGACACTGGTCTCGCCGCGGTCCGATGCGGACGCGCGCTGGCCGGTGGTGGGTGTCGCGGAAGCTTCAGCGGGAACGGCCAGGATGGTCAGTTCGATCTCCAGCTCCTCGTCCGCGATGAGCTGGTCGACCCGGCCGCGCGCTTCGATCCGGGCGGAACGCTCCTGGCCGAAGACATCGATGCTCGTCATGCGGGCCTCGATCGCGATCTGCCGCGCTTCGCCTCGAAAGGTGAGGTCCCCGTGGACGGTGTAGCGGTCGCCGTCGGCCTCGATCCGAGTGCTGCGAAAGTGCAGTTCGGGATGCGCCGCGGCGGACAGGAACGAGTCGGAGAGCAGCAGACCCTGCATCGCGCCCATGGCTGGCTCGACGGAACCGGTCTTGACGACCGCCTCGACGGAGGACTCTTCCAGGCGGTCAAGGTGAAGGTCCAAGTGGCCGCTCACGTCGGGAAAGCGGCCGCGTACGGTCATGCCCATACGGCGCGCCAGGAAGCGCAACTCCGAACGCGAGGGGTCGATGCGCCACCTCGCGGCAGTCGCGGGAGCGGTGAGGGTTGTCGTAGCTGCGTGAGTAATCATTGCGTAAGCAATCATTGCATACGCAACTATCTCTGTCAAGGCC
>JALZLU010000317.1 GCA_030858685.1 Chloroflexota bacterium
TACATCGCCACGATGCCCTTGGCGGGACGCGCCGCGGACCGATACGGGCTGCCAAGGCTCTTCATCCTGGCGCTCGCCGTGTTCGCGGTCGGCTCGGTGTTGTCGGGCTTGGCGCAGACGCTTGACCAGCTCATCGCGGCGCGCGTGGTGCAGGGCATCGGCGCCGGCGCGGTGGTGCCATTGGCCACGGCCGGCGCCAGTCACCTGTTCGAGGGGCCGTCACGCGCCCGTGCCCTGGGCGTGGTGGGGGCTTTCACCTTCCTGGGCATGGCCTTGGGTCCCTTCGCGGGCGCGACCATCCTGCAGGCACTCGAACTGGGGCCAGTCTTCGCCGCGGCAGGATCAGGCGGATCCGGCCTGGCGACGTTCCTGGCGCCTTCGTGGCGCTGGATCTTCTACCTGGGCGCGCCGCTCGCCCTTCTGGCCATGGTCTACACCTGGGCGGCAGCCCCGGCCTGGCCGCGCACTCCGTCCAGGGGTGGTCTGGATGTCTTCGGCGCGAGCCTCTTCACGGCCGCACTGGCGGCGGGCCTCCTCGGTCTGACGCGACTCGGAGAGGAGGACATCGGCTTCCCGGGTCCGCTGGAGCTGGGCCTTGTGGCGCTGGTACTGAGCGTGGCGGCCATCGCCTGGAACCTCCGCGCGCGCGATCCCTTCATCGACCTGCGGCTCCTGCGCGAGCGGACCTTCGCCGCGGCCGTCGTGCTGAGCCTGCTCACCGGCTATGCCCTGGCCACGGCCATCATCGGCGCGGCCGTCTTCGTCGACCGCGTGCGCTATGCCGGGCCCAGCGAGCAACAGGTCGTGCTGGGCGCGCTGGCCCTGGCCATGGCCGTGGGCGCGCTGGGCGCCGGCTTCGCGATGCGGTACCTGTCGGCGGTACTGCTCAGCCTGGTTGGTCTCGCCCTGAGCATCGGCGGCCTCCTGCTCGTGGCGGGAGCCGGGCCGGAGACCGACCGGAACCTGCTCATCGGTGGCCTCGCCCTCTTCGGGCTGGGCTTCGGCCTGACGGTCACGCCACGCAGCACCGCCGCCGTGGAGGCGCTCGGCCGTGAGTCCTTCGGGATAGCCTCGGCCGGCGTGACCGTGGCGCGGATGGCCGGCATGGCCGTCGGTCTGGCGGTGTTGACCGGCTTCGGCTCACGGCGCATCGAGTCGCTCAGCGTGGTCCTGGTCGATCCCGTGGCCCGCGACGCCGTGCTGCCACCGGCGCTCCGGGGACGGCCGCTGGATAACGGGCTGGTGGTCGATGCGCTGGAGTCGTGGGCAAGTCTCCAGGCAGCGTCGATCCTGTCGGGATTGTTCCTGGTGGCGACTGCCGTGCTGGTGGTGGCCGTGCTGCCGACCCTGCTGATGGGAAGTGGCGTTCGCCGGACGGACGAGCGCATCATGCAAGGCGATGGACACGTCACGGGAGACGAGGACCGTTCGGAAGCAGCACTTGCCCTCTGAGGCGCTCCACCCGACTTCGCTGGTCGCCGCCGCGCAGCCGGTGGAGACCGAGGGTCCGTTGCGGGGACTCATCTGGAAACCGGATGGCTCGATCTCCGAAGTCGACGATGTCCAGTCTCTGGAGCGCGCGTATGCCGATCCGACCACCCGGATCTGGATCGACGTCGAGTCAGCCTCAGCGGCCACCCTCGCAGCCATCGCCGGCTGCCTGGACCTTCACGTACTCACCGCCGAGGACATCATCGAGCGCAACCAGCGCGCCAAGATCGAGTACATCGACGGGACGATGCACCTTGTCCTCTTCGCTCTCATCCACGAAGGCGAGCTGGTCCCGGTCGAGCTGGACATCGTGCTCGGGCCGCGCTTCTTGCTCACCTCCCATCCTCCCGCCTGGCGACCAGTGGATGTCGCGAGCATCCGGCGTTTCGGCGTGGGCCACTTCCTGGGTGTCGGTACCGACCACCTGCTGTGGGCCGTCGTGGATCCCCTCGTGGACGGCTACTTTCCGGTCTTCGACCGCATCGGGGATGAGATCGACGAGCTGCAGGACGATGTCCTCAGCCGCCCGAGTCGCTGGGTGGTCGAGCGGCTCTTCCAGGTCCGTCGGGACCTGTTGACCATCCGCCACACGGTCAGCCCAGAACGCGAAGTCTTCAACCAGCTGACCAACCGCGGCAACCCGCTCATCGCGCCCGAGCGAATCGTCTACTTTCGCGACGTCTATGACCACCTCATCCGGTTGACCGATGAGCTCGACTCGTACCGCGAGATGGTGAGCACGACTCTGGATGCCTACCTCTCGACGGTCAACAACGACCTGTCCACCGTGATGAGACGCCTCACCGCCGTGACCGCTGTGCTGGCCGGCGCGGGTGCCGTCGCGGGCATCTTCGGCATGAGCGAGGTCGGGCTCGCGCTGAGCCTCCAGGATGTCCGCTTCTGGATCGTCGCCTCGGCCATCGTCGCATTCTGCCTGGGCGGGTTCCTTTAATTTCGACGCATCGACTGGATCTCGCTCAGCCGTAGCAGGCGACCGGTCGCGCTCTCGGGCGAGATTCCTCGCGCGTGGCGGGCAGCTGGCTGATCAGTCTTGCCGCGACCTGGAGCTTGGGAACCGTGCCGCGCGGGCCCTCGCTGGTCTGGAGCACCAGTCGCTGCTCGCCAGGTGGCACGTCCAAGGCCAGGGAGAAGTCGATGGCGTGGCGCTTCACGTGGAAGATCTCGTAGACATACAGCCGGTCGTCGGCGGTATAGACCTCGACCAACGCGCCAAGCAGTGAAGCACCGTCCTGCTGCTCCGACGCCTCCAGGAGTGGCAGGAACATCCCGGCCCTCGCGTGGGCATAGAGGTAGGTCGATCCGTCGCTTCCTGGTTGCCCGAAGGCGTCGTGGAAGAGAGCCACATCGCAGGGCGGGTAGAGATCCGGACCCTGGCCCGGGACACGCTCCTGGCGCGAGATGATGGGCAGGTCGATCCGCTCGGAAGGGATGGCCACGCGCGTGGCGACGCCGCCCGTTGCGGGGAGGGCGGTCGGCGCGGCCGTTGGCATCGGCGGCGGCGGCGGCGGTGGTGAGGTGGCGGATGGCGTGACCCCGGGGGCCATGGGCGAGGGCGAGGCTGGGGAAGGAGGACTCGTGCTGGACGAGGGGCTGGGCGCCGGCGACAAGGTAGGCGTCGGTGACCCGGACGGCAGCAACGTCGCGCCGGGCTCGGGCGAACCGATCGGCTCGGCCGAACCACTCGGTGCAGGTGAGAGCGAAGGCAGCAGATCCGGACGCTCTGCCACCAGGCCGGCAGTGGCAACGGGCCGCGTAGGCGGGTCGCCCAGGACCGGTTCGGCGTAGGACAGCAGCCCCACCGCCAGGAGCGTCACGCCGGACGCCATGAGCAGGGCGGGCACGATCCGATCGATGAGACGGAGGAACGCGCGCATGACCACCTGACTCTAGCGTCTGGCGGGTGCTGACGCGGATGGCCACCTTGACGTCCACGTCGAGCCATTCGTTCCGTGACACGGGGGCCTACACTCGGCGTCCATGCGTGCCCCCATCCTGGCCGGGGTGCTGGCCGGCCTGCTTGCCGCTCTGCTGGTGGTCGCGGCGTTCGTGGCGCTTGCCCTCAGCGGTCCTCCCGCCACGCCGTCGCCGTCCACGATCGCCGCGCCGCCATCGACGAGCGCGGCGCCCTCTGACACGACGCCGCCGGTAGGCACGACGCCGGCTCCCACGTGGACTGCCAGCCCGTCCGCCCGGAGCCCGGATCCGACCACCTCGCCTGACGCACCCGCTTCGCCCGACCCGCTGCGCTCGCCCTCCGGCTCTCCGGAAGTCGGCGTGGCCGTGGGCGACATCGCCCCTCCGCTACGGCTCGCCCAGTTGGGCGGCGCAGAGGTCGATACGGCGGCGCTGCGGGGTCAGCCGCTGTGGGTCAACTTCATGGCTACCTGGTGCCCGCCGTGTCGCGATGAGCTGCCCATCATGGACCGGCTCCAGCGCGACCTGGGTGACCGCATGACCATCATCGTGGTCGATGTTGAGGAGGACGCCGACACCGTGGCTTCCTTCTTCAACAGCCTGGAGGTCGCGCTGCCGGTGGCCCTGGATGAGGACGGGAGTGCGCAGGAAGCCTGGAACGCGGTCACCTTGCCGGTCCACTACTGGATCGACGAGGATGGTCGCATCGGAGGCGTGCTCTACGGGGGCGCCGGTCCCGAGCAGTTCATCGAGGGCATCGAGTCGGTGCTGCCGGACGCGGGCGTGGAGCCATGACGGGGCCGCTGGCCGGGAGCTCCATCTCCGTGCCGGACACGAGCACCGCCGGGGACGTCATCACGGCACGCGCGGCACTTCGGCGTGCGGCTCCGCTCCTGGCACTCCGGCCTCTGCTGGTGGTCTCGGACTTCGACGGCACGCTCAGTCCCATCGTCATGGATCCGTGGGGCGCGGCCGTGCTGCCCGCCGCGCAGCGCGCTCTCCGCCGCTTGGCGGGCGTCGCGGACGTGCACGTGGCGATTTTGTCGGGGCGCACGGCCTCCGATGTAGCGGCACGGACGCGCATCGGGGGCGCGAGCTACCTGGGCAACCACGGCGTGGAGCGCGGCCGGCTGGGGCGCCGCCAACGCGCCGGATCGATGGCCATCGAGGTCTTCGCCGTGCCTGATCGCTATGCCGCGGCCGCGGAGCGTGTGGCGACGCGGATCCCGGCGCTCATCCTCGATGAATGGCTGGTCGTGGAGCGCAAGGCGCCGGCAGTGAGCCTCCACTTCCGCTCAGCGCCGGACGTTGATGCCGCGGGGGCGCGGGTGGCGGAGGCAGTGGACCGGCTCGATCCCGAGCGCGAGCTGGTGCGCTTCCCTGGGCGACGCGTGTTGGAGCTGCGGCCGCCGGGTGTGCCTGCGAAGGG
>JALZLU010000285.1 GCA_030858685.1 Chloroflexota bacterium
GGTGGCCGGCTCCTTCGTCTTCGCCGAGGTGGTGCTCATCAAGGCGGTGGGGCTGGGCGTAGCCATCGCCGTGGCTCTGGACGCGACGGTCGTGCGGGCCCTGCTGGTGCCCTCCACCATGCGGCTGCTGGGCGACCGCAACTGGTGGATGCCGGCGCGGCTGCGGCGCTGGATCGGGACTCGCCTGCCGGTGGGGGCGGCGCTGCCGACATTGGTGCTCTCCCTCGTGGCGGCGCTGCTGCTGGCTGCGTGTTCGCCTTCGGGTCGATTGCTGGCCAACGAGCCCGCCGTGCAACCGCCGGTCCCGGTGCCCACGCCCCTCGCAAGTCGGGTGCCGGACCCTCAGCCAGTGGTGCTGCCGCGCGACGATGGCGCGCATGACCGCCTCACAGAATGGTGGTACTACACAGGGCACCTGAAGGCGGACGACGGACGCAGCTTCGGCTTCGAGTACGTCATCTTCCGGGCGGAGCGCGGCGCCTTTCCCGTGGCGTGGGCCTCACATCTGGCTATCACGGATGAGGACGGCGACCGATTCCTGTATGACCAGCGCAGCGAGATCGGGCCGCAGGTGGATCGGTCTGGCGGCGCGGGAGCGGACGGCGCGTCGGCGGGCGCTGACACCGGGTCCATCCTCGACCTGGCCATCCGCGGCGAGGTCCGTCCGGGCATCCCCGCGATGGACGCGGCGCCCTGGACCATCATCGGGGGCGACGGCAGCGACCGGCTCGAGGCATCGGGCTCTGCCGGTGGAGCCCCCTTCGGACTGGGACTCGACCTGGACGACGGAGATCGACCGGTCGCGCTTCACGACCTCGACGGCTACGTCGACTTTGGGCCGGCCGGTGGCTCCTACTACTTCTCGCGCACCAAGATGGACGCGAGCGGCACGCTGACACTGGACGGGCAGGAGCTGGAGGTCGCGGGGATGGCCTGGTTCGACCACCAATGGGGCGACTTCATCGCTGTGGGCGCCGGTGGCTGGGATTGGTTCGCCGTCAACCTGGATGACGGCACGGACTTCACGGTCTCACTGGTGCGTGACGCGGCGGGTGGTTATCCGCTGGTCTACGGGACACTGGTGCGGCCGGACGGCCGTGTGGAGCATCTGCCACGCGAGGCGTTCAGCGTGACCGTGACAGACGAGTGGACATCGGAGGCGACGGACGCCACGTACCCGGCCGGCTGGCGCATCGAGCTGCCCGGGGAGGATCTGGTGGTCGATCTCGTGCCCACCGTGGCGGCGCAGGAACTGGACACCCGGCCGACCACCGGCGTGGTCTACTGGGAGGGATCGCAAGTGGTCACCGCCACGCGCGATGGCCTGCCGCTCGGCGGACAGGCGTACGTGGAACTGACCGGCTACGGCCCAGGATCGAGCAGCCAGGCGCCGTAGGGCGGGAAGTCGACAGAGGGGGGCCATGACCAGCGACGAGCGATACGGCATCACCGACCTGGACCAGCGGCCGGGGCCGGTCGACCGGTCAGGCGCCGACGAAGACGGCGCCGACGAGCCGGACGAGGCTGGCGCGTGGGACCTGGAGTCCGAGCCGGCCGGACGCACGTTGGCGCCGGCTGCGGACGGGCCAGCCCCAGGAGTGCGCTACGTCGAGCTCCCCATTCGTGCCGCTGCTTTCGCTGTGGACGCCGTGCTGCTGATCGTCATCTCCGACTATGCATTCCGGGCCGTTTACACCTTCATCTTCAGCGGGATCCTGGGGCCCTCGGTGGCACAGGGCCCAGGATCCGAGTCCCTGTCAATGGTGGTCGTCACGGCGCTGCTCGCGCTGGTCGCTACGCAGGCCGTGGTGGTCACGTATCTCATCCGTGTCTTCCGCGCCACGCCGGGACAGATGGCCTTTGGGCTCTTCACGCTGTCACGCCGCGATGGCCGAGCCGTGAGCCCCACCGCGGCCTTCGTCCGCTGGCTGCTGCTCTTCGCGCCGCTGCCCGTACTGACCATCGGTCCAGCGGTCGTCGCGGTCATCTCGCAGATCCTGGCATTTCTCGGGCAAGCGCCCGCCGGCTGGTTCGCGCTGGTCTCGACGCTGACCCAGTTGGCGCCAGTGGCCTGGTTCGTGGTGCTGCTCGCCTCGGTGCTCATCGACGAGAGTGGCCGGGGGCTCCATGACCGGCTGAGTAGCAGCGTCGTGGTGCGCCGGGAAGGGGCGCCCAGCTGAGTCTTCGACGCACGCCCAGCGAGTGACTTCAGCGGCTGGTGATCAGGTAGACGGCCAGCGCCGCGGCACCGGCCACGATGGCGCCGGTCAGGAACAGGTGCGCCAGGAGCGAGGTGCGATAGGTCGCCGTATCGATCTCCCGCTCGGTCCGCACGTAGCGCTGGAGCCCCACCACCGATAGCGCCGCGCCAAGCAGGATGAGGCCCATGCCCAACATCGCGGAGACGCCGCCATCGGCCGAGTCGAACGCGAACCGGTCGACCAGGAAGCCAAGCCCGACGACGGTCAGCGCGGTGCGCTGCCACGCGAGGAGCGTCCGCTCGTTCGCGAGATGATCACGGATCGCGGCCTCCGGCAGTGTCCGCCGATCGGACTGCTCGCTCACCCCGCGATGAGCTCCCCACCGTCGATGCCGATGACGTTGCCAGTCATCCAGTGCGTGCCCTCACGCGAGAGGGCCGTGATGGCCTGCGCCACGTCTTCCACGGTGGTCATGCGCCCCGAGGGATTCTTGGCCGTGGCATGCGCGATGAGAGCATCCCTTTCAGGGACCTGCATCAGGGCCGGCGTCTGCGTCACGCCGGCACGGATGGCATTGACGCTCACGCCCGCGTCCAGCCTCCCGAACTCCATGGCCAGTTGCCGGCAGTGCGATTCCAGTGCGGTCTTGGCCGCGCTGACCGCGCCGTACGAGGCGATCATGCGGGTCGAGCCCTCACTGGTCATGGCGT
>JALZLU010000402.1 GCA_030858685.1 Chloroflexota bacterium
ACGTACTACCAGATCCTGCTGGTCGACCCGACGGCTGACACCGAGATCATCTCCGTGGTCCACCGCAAGCTGGCCCAGCGGTACCACCCCGATCGGGATCAGAGCGCTGACGCGAAGAGCAGGATGCTCGAGATCAACGAGGCTTGGGATGCGCTCAAGGACGCCAACAAGCGCGCCGAATACGATGCCGGACTCCGAACACGGCGTGACCGGCGCGCGACCGACGGCCCGGTTCGAAGACAGGGCGAGACGGGCTATGGAGAGGCCGGAGTGCCACGCGGCCCGGCTTCGGGCGCGATCCTTGAGTTCGGGCGCTACAGGGGCTGGAGCCTGGGCCAGATCGCCGGGCACGACCGGGACTTCCTGGAGTGGCTGGAGCGGATGCCCGCCGGCCGCCAATACCGCGCCGAGATCGCTCGCCTCCTGGGCCGACCCTCAGCTCGCTGACGCGTCGGCTTCAGCTCACCAGGCCGGTCTGCCCTGGCGCATGGCCACACTCTGCAGGATCCCCAGGCCGATGGCGTAGCTGGTCAGCGATGCGCCGCCGTGCGTCACGAAGGGCAGCGGGATACCGGTCACGGGCATGACGCCCAGGACCATCCCGAAGTTGACCAGCAGCTGGAAGAGCAGCATCGATGCCATGGCTGCCGCGAACGCCAGGCCGAATGCGTCTCGGGAACGCCAGCCCACCACCAGGATCCGCCACAGCAAGGCCCCGAACAGCAGCAGCAGCAGCACGCCGCCCACGAATCCCAGCTCCTCGGCCAGGGTGGCGCCCACGAAGTCGGTCGCGGACACGGGCAGGTAGTCGAGCTGCGTCTGAGAGCCGTTGGTCAGACCCTTGCCGAAAAGGCCGCCCGAACCGACCGCGATCTGTGACTGGATGAGCTGATATCCGCTGCCCTGTGGGTCGGCGCTGGGATCCATGAAGGAGAGGAGCCGCCGCTTCTGGTAGTCCTCAAGGATGTAGTTCCAGGCGATGGGCACCATGGCCACGACGCCCGCCGCGGCGAGCACCAGCCAGCGCAGACCCGCGCCGGACAGGAAGAGTGTGCCGAAGAGGATGGCGCCGAAGACCAGCGACGTGCCCAGGTCAGGCTGGATGAGCACAAGGGCGAGCGCAGGCATCACCAGCAGGAACGCGCCCACGAGGGTGGTCAGATCCTTGAGCTTGCCCTGTCGGCCGGCCAGATAGTTGGCCAGTACCACCGCCATCAGGATCTTGGCCAGCTCAGAGAACTGGAACTGGAGTGGGCCGATGGTCACCCATCGCGAGACACCGCCCACACCGCTGCCCAGGACCAACGTGAGCACCAGCAGGGCGAGGTTGAAGAAGTAGACCGGCCAGGCGAGCGTCTTCAGCCAGCGATAGTCGACGGTGGCCGCGACCGTGAACATGACGATCGCTATGGCCAGCCACATCAGACCGCGCGTGAAGATCGAACCAGCTGCAAGAGGACTGTCGCCGCTGCTGGTGTAGGCCATGAGCAGGCCGACCACGGCAAGGGCCAGGGCGAAGAAGGCCAGCTGCAGGTCGAAGTTATTCCACGTCCCGGTGGACGGGCGACCAGCCAGGGATCCCAGCCGGGTCGGCTGAACGCGCATCGTACCCATCAGGTCCTCGCGCGCGAGCTACTGGCCATAGAAGTTGTCTCGTTCGAGGATCCAATCCTGGCGCAGGTCCACGTCGAGGTCATAGTGCATCTGGAGGAAGTACTTGACGATCTCCGTGGCCGCGTTGCCGGTCGTACGCGAGTCGTAGGCGAACGCCAGCACGGCCAGCTCGGAGTCGGTACGGGACACTGCCTCGACGCCGTCCGGATCGCTGCGCTTCGTCCAAGGGTCCTTGGGCACGAAGCCGGCGAACCAGGAGTGGTATGGCAAGCGGCCCTTCGCGTCCCGCACGCCGAACTCGGCCGTGCCCGTCTTGCCGGCGACCACGATGGGCAGGTCGACCAGGTTGTACGTCTGACGGATGGTCACCACCCGGCGTGCGGCCTGACGCATCGTGCGCAGGACGCTGTCATCAAGAGGCAGCTCGCGGATGAGCTCCGGCTCGATCTCATCGACCACCTCGCCGTCCGGGCCGAGGATGCGCCGGACGATCTGCGGCTTCAGCAACTTTCCTCCGTTGGCCAGGGCGGCAAACGCGTTCAAGACCTGGATGGGCGGGAACGAGTCGTAGCCCTGTCCGATGCCGGCCTGGTAGACCTCCCCCGGGTAGATGGGCTCGTTCATGAGGCGCATCTTCCAGTCGTTGTCCGGGATGATGCCGCGCACCTCGCCCGGCAGATCGATGCCGCTCCGCTCGCCGAAGCCGAACTGCCGGCCCCAGTACGCCAGACGGTCGATGCCAAGATCGCCTGCGACCTGGAAGAAGAAGGTGTCGCTTGAGCGGCCAAAACCGTCGTAGATGTCCAGCGGCCCAAAGCCCTGTCGGTTCCAGTCCCAGTACTTGTATGAGCCGATACTCAGGTACGGCCGAGTCTGGAGGATGGTCCGATCGGTGAGGACACCGTCCTGGAGCCCGCCGGCGCCGGTTACCAGCTTGTAGGTCGAGCCGGGCGGTACATGGTCGACGATCGCGTGGTTGCGCAGCGGGGCGCCCGGCGCGTTCAGGAGTTGCTGGTAGTCCGCCGTGGAGATCCCGCCGGCGAACAGGTTATTGTCGTAGCCGGGCAGCGAGACCATGGCCAGGATCTCGCCCGTCTGAGGGTTCATGACCATCACCACGCCCTGCTCCAGCCCGACGCGATCCATCGCCCATCGCAGGGCGGTCTCCGCGTCTCGCTGGACATCGACGTCGATGGTCAGCTCGAGCGAGTTGCCAGGCTCGGCCGGCTGCATGGTCCGCAGTAGCCGCACGGCGTCACCACGGGCGTCGACCTCGACCTGCTCCACGCCGTACTCACCGCGGAGGGTCTCCTCGAAGGTCGCCTCCACGCCCTGCTTGCCGATCGAGTCGTCATGCAGGTATCCAAGACTGCCCACACGGGCGAGGTCATCGGGTGTCACGGCCCCGGTGAAGCCGATCACGTGGGCCACCAGCTCACCGTAGGCGTACTGGCGCCGCGGTTCCACGGTGACCTGGATGCCCGGCAGCTGGAGGTGCTCCTCTCGGATGATCAGGGCGATCTCCTCGGGGACATCCCTGGCCAAATCGGCCAGCTCGAATCGGTTGGAGGCCGCCCGGTCGAGCGCCTCGGTCACGTCGGCCGAGGACATCTGCAGAAGGGTCGCCAGCCGTTCGATGACCGCGGGGCGCTGGCTGAAGGGCAGGTCCGCCGGCCGCGCCTTGACCGCGAAGGTGGCCACGTTGCTTACCATCTGACGGCCCGCGCGGTCGAAGATGAGTCCACGTGGGGCGCGGACCGGCTGAAGCCGGACACGGTTCTCGCGCGCCAGTCCAGCGTAGTAGCCGCCACTCACGATCTGCAGCGTGAACAGGCGTACGCCGAGCGCGGCCACCACGAGGGCGATGATCAGCGCGAAGACGACGAAGCGCGGCCAAAGCCGGGGTTGGCGCGTCGGCTCGCCCAACGCTCCACCGATCACGGCCTCACCACTCCACGCGTTCGGCCGACCCGAAGCGCCGATAAGCGGCGCGTATGGCGATGACTGCGAGCACCGCGAGGACGCCATTCATGATGGCGATGACCAGGAACGACTGGATCGGGACGGACACCATGGCGAGTCCTGCCGTGGCACTCAGGATGGCCAAGAGCACGGCCTGGAAGAGCCAGGTCAGGACGAAGGCGGCAGACCCCACAGTCAATGCCCGAGGCGCTCCCGTGACTCGTGACAGGAGCGCCGCCATGCCGGTCACGATGAGAAGGGCCAGCGCGGTCGCGCCGAGCGGCCGGCCGGTGAGCGCGTCCACGAGCAGGCCACCGACCAAGGCCCAGACGAGTGAATCCTCGAAGCCGACGACCAAGGCCACCACGATGGCCAGGGTGAAGACGAGATCGGGCTTGGCACCGGCGGTGCTGAGTTCGGAAAGGACACTGGTCTCCAGGAGCGCCGCGAGAAGGGCGCCGACGGCGACGACGGGCATACTCATCTGTCTGTAGCCCTCCGCGCCGTGGTTGCGCGCGTCGCGGCAGCGCTGTCGCCCCATCGCTTAGCACCGGCCGAAGTATAGCCCACGCCGCTGGCCCAGCTGCAAAGTCAAATTATACTGTCCTCAGTCGTGACTCTCCACTCGGCCCTCCGGCGCGCTCCGAGTCTGGCCTTCAGCTGCTGCCGGGGCCGGGATCGTTGCACGTGGAACGCACGGTCGGTGCTTCTCCTCCAAGCACTCTGCTCCCATGCTCCACGACGAGCCTCTAGAGGCGATGACGTGGGTGAGCAGGGGCGGGGCGCGCGTCTCCGTGCTGGCACGATGAGGACTCGCCGCCAGTTTCACGTGGAACACGACTCCGTCGAGGCCCGGGGAAGCAAGCGGCAGATAAGAGCATGGGCGGAACATGTCGGGCATGGTTCGGCCCCTCGACCGGCCGGCGTGGATGCGCCGAGTCGGATAGAATCGCATGACGTGGAATCACACCGAGCCAGGCATTGAAAGTGGGCGAGATCGTCGCCTGCGCGAACCAGAAGGGCGGTGTGGGCAAGACCACGACCGTCGTGAATTTGGCGTCTTACCTGGCCAGTGCAGGCCAGCGGATCCTCGTCGTGGACCTCGACCCCCAGGGCAACGCGACCAGCGGGCTCGGCATCGACCGCGACGGCCTCGAGGGATCAACCTACGACTTGCTCGTCGGTGATGGCGTCGCCGCCGAGCTGGAGCTGGCCAGCGAGGTGGGAGGCCTCCGCGTCATACCCTCAGGCCGCGAGCTGGCCGGCGCCGAGGTGGAGCTCGTGGGCCTCGAAGGCCGGGAGAGGAGACTGCAGCGTGCCTTGCGAACAGGACTCGATCGATTCGACTACATCCTGCTCGATTGTCCTCCGTCACTCGGGCTTATCACGGTCAACGCGCTGACCGCAGCCGATAGTGTCCTCATCCCCATTCAATGCGAGTACTACGCACTTGAGGGACTTTCGCAGCTCATGTCGACCATCGATCTGATCCGCGACAACCTCAACCCGAACCTGCGAGTGAAGGGTGTCCTGCTGACCATGTTCGATTCGCGCACGACGCTCTCGGCCGATGTCTCAGCCGAAGTGCGCCGCCATCTGGACGGTCAGGTCTTCGACGCCGTCGTCCCGCGCAGCGTCCGCTTGGCGGAGGCGCCGAGTTACGGCAAGCCGATAGCGCTCTACAGTCCGGAGTCTCGCGGCGCGCAGGCCTACCAGCGATTGGCCGAGGAGCTCCTGTTGCGGGATCGCCAAGGCCTACGCCCGCCCGTATCGCGCGCGGCGTGGGTCACCGCGTCGTGACGGCCGAGGTGCGACGGCCAATGGGTGGACTTGGGCGCGGACTCAGCACACTCATCCCGAGCGCGGACGCGGATCGACCCCGGGAGATAGCCCTCCGGGACATCGTGGCGAACCCGGACCAGCCGCGTCAGCGCTTCGACGAGTCCTCCTTGGCGAGTCTCGCCGCAAGCATCGCCGAGCATGGCGTCCTGCAACCCGTGCTCGTGACACATGCCCCTGGCGGTTTTCAGCTCGTGGCTGGTGAGCGACGCTTCCGGGCCGCGCAGATAGCGGGACTGGAGCGGATCCCGGCGATCGTCCGGACCATCGATGAACAGCAGCGCCTCGCCCTTGCCCTCGTCGAGAACCTCCAGCGCACCGACTTGAACGCGATGGACGAGGCGCGAGCGTTCCGTCGGCTGGCCGATGAATTCGGGCTTACCCAGGAGGAGATCGGCGCACGCATGGGCCGGTCGCGGCCCGCCATCGCCAACACCCTCCGACTCCTTGACGCGGCGGCGTCCGTGCAGGAGGCCGTCGCGGATGGCCGCATCACCGAAGGGCACGCGCGAGCCATGGCGGCCCTGGACTCGCACGAGGACCAGGATCGCATCCTGTTGGCGGTGACCGGCCGGGCACTGTCCGTCCGTCAGACAGAAGCGCTTGCCCGCCGTCTCAAGTCATCTGCGGAAGCATCGGCCGCCGGCGCCGGCGGGGGGACGGCGCTGGATCCCGACATCGAGCGACTGGAGGCCGGCCTGCGCGCGGCGCTGGGCACCAAGGTCACACTGTCGCAACGGCGACGGGGAGGACGCATCACCATCGACTACTACGACGATGATGATCTGGGTCGCTTGTACGAGCGGCTGGCGGGGTCCGAGCGATGACCGGGACGCTCCGGCGACCCGAAGGAGAATCCGTCGCCGACGCCGAGGGACGGCGCAAGCGGAGTGCCGCCAGCACCTACACGGCGGAGAGCATCCAGGTCCTTGAAGGCCTGGAGGCGGTTCGACGGCGACCTGGCATGTACATCGGCTCTACGGACGCGCGTGGCTTGCACCATCTCGTCTGGGAGGTCGTCGACAACTCCATCGATGAAGCGATGGCCGGACATGCCACGCGCATCGAAGTCCACATCCAGCGTGATGGCAGTGTGCTCACGCGCGACGATGGCCGAGGCGTGCCGGTGGGTATGCAGAAGCAGACCGGCAAGGACGCACTCGAGGTGGTACACACCGTGCTGCACGCGGGTGGCAAGTTCGGCGGTGGTGGCTACAAGGTCTCCGGCGGGCTTCATGGCGTCGGCGTCAGCGTCGTCAACGCCCTGTCCGAGTGGCTCAAGGTCGAGTCCGCGCGCGACGGCAAGATCTGGGGTCAGGACTACGTGCGAGGTGCCCCCACCGCACCGGTGCGCATGATCGGCCCCTCACGTGGGATGACCGGCACCACGACGCACTTCAAGCCGGACGGCGAGGTCTTCGAGACACTCGACTTCAGCTTCGACATGATCGCTCAGCGTATGCGTGAGTCTGCCTATCTCAACAAGGGCATCTGGATCACGCTCCATGACGAGCGAGTGGAGCCCGTTCGCGAGAAGTCGTTCTACTTCGAGGGCGGCCTGATCAGCTTCGTGCGCCATCTGAACAAAGGCAAGGACGTCTTGCACGACCGGCCCGTCTACGTCGAGCGCAAGGATGGCCCGACGGCCATCGAGGTGGCACTCCAGTACAACGACTCCTTCACGGAGACGGTCCTGGCCTTCGCCAACAACATCAACACGGTCGACGGCGGCACGCACGTGACCGGCTTCCGCGCGGCACTCACCAGCTCGCTCAATGACTGGGCGCGCCGGCAGGGACTCATCAAGGATTCAAGCGGCAACCTGTCGGGCGACGACGTCCGCGAAGGCCTGACGGCGGTCATCAGCGTCAAGATGGTCGATCCGCAGTTCGAGGGCCAGACGAAGGCGAAACTGGGCAACGCGGAGGTCAAGGGACAGGTCCAGGGTGCCCTCGCCGAAGGCATCATGCAGTACCTCGATGAGAACCCCGGCGACGGGCGCAAGATCATCGACAAGTCGCTCACTGCAGCGCGCGCTCGAGAGGCCGCTCGAAAAGCGCGTGACCTGGTCATCCGCAAGAGTGCCCTGGAGGGTTCGGCGCTGCCCGGCAAGCTGGCCGACTGCCAGGAGCGAGATCCCGAGCGCAGCGAGCTTTACATCGTGGAGGGTGACTCGGCCGGCGGCTCGGCGAAGCAGGGCCGGGACCGCCGCTCGCAGGCCATCCTGCCCATGTTCGGCAAGATGCTCAACGTGGAGAAGGCACGGCTTGACAAGGTGCTCTCGAGCGAAAAGATCCGGCCCCTCATCATCGCCCTGGGCACCGGTATCGGTGAGACGTTCGACCTCTCCAAGCTGCGCTACCACAAGGTCATCCTGCTGGCCGACGCGGACGTCGACGGCGCCCACATCCGGACGCTGCTGATGACCTTCTTCTATCGCAACATGCCGGAGATCGTGGAGAACGGGCACCTCTACATCGCCCAGCCGCCCCTCTTCCGGGTGAGCACCGGGAAGCACACGCGGTACGCGCGTGACGAGCGCGAGCGGGACGCCATCGTCAAGGAGATGAAGGTCAAGAACCTGACCGTGCAGCGATTCAAGGGGCTCGGGGAGATGAACGCCGGGCAGCTTTGGGACACGACCATGAACCCGGGCACCCGGACCCTTCTCCAGGTGAACCTGGACAACGCGGTGGAGGCGGACCATCTCTTCACGACCCTCATGGGTGAGAAGGTCGCGCCGCGCAAGGACTTCATCAAGGCCGAAGCGCGCAAGGTGCAGAACCTTGACATCTGACGTCAGCGTGCGGGCTCAGGCCTGGGTCGAGGAGCGCCAGCCGGAGGCTCGCGGCCTGGGTCAGCAGCTGGCCGAGCTCATCGACGACCCGGAGGTCTTCGTGAGCGCGCTGCGCGATGGCTTCGAGCGCCTCGCCGACGCGGCCTACGCCGCCGAGCAGGAGCGGGTGGCGCCCGGCTCCGGAGCGGTCATCGGTGTTCGCTGGCCGTTGGTCCGCAGCGTTGCCCGGCAACTGCGCGCACCGCTCGGCGACGGCAGCTCCGCCTCCGCCATCTCCCTCGCCCAACGTCTCGTGCGCTCCGAGATCCGCGAGATCCGCCTCTTCGCCGCGGTCGCGCTCGAAGCCAGCATGGCCGACGATCCCGAACGAACATGGCAGGTGCTGCGGCGCTTGGCCCGAGCTGCGAGCGACTGGATCAGTGTGGACTCGATGGCGGACCTGGTCGCGCGCGGCATCATCGCCGAGCCGCGCCGCTGGGCGGAACTGGAGCAGCTCATCTACTCCTCCAGCCGATGGGAGCGGCGGTTGGTCGGCGCGACCCTTGCCCGAATGCCCTTCCAGGTGCCATCGGGGCAACGAGGCACCCTCGATGGGGTGCGTGGTTTGATGCTCATCGAATCGCTAATCGGCGATGCCGACGAACAGGTCCAGAAGTCACTTGGCTGGGCGCTGCGCGAGTGGACTCGCGTTCATCCTCAGGGTGTCACGGCGCTCCTGGACGCCGAGGCGACCGCAGCCGCGCGCGAGGACGACGGCCATCGAGCCTGGGTGATCCGCGATGCCCTGTCGGCGCAGCCCGCGGCCGCGGCGCGCGCGCTTCGGCAGCGCATCTCCGGGGTCCGGCGCCGAGCGAGCGCTGCCGGCACGAGTCGAGCCTCGGCCGTGGCGGGCGGCTTCGATCTGGCACCCGACAGCGCCGAGCGCGTCGTCCGGCAGCAGGGTGAGCGTATGGCCGGAGCTCGGGCGTGAGCGACGAACCGCAGCGCGTCATCCGGGTGCCCATCGAGGATGAGCTGAAGAGCGCCTACCTGGACTACGCCATGAGCGTCATCGTGTCGCGCGCGCTGCCCGATGTGCGCGATGGCCTGAAGCCGGTCCACCGGCGGATCCTCTACACCATGAACGAGATGAGCCTTACGGCCACCTCCTCGTATCGCAAGTGCGCGGCCATCGTGGGCGAGGTGATGGGCAAGTACCACCCGCACGGCGACCTGTCGCTGTACGACGCGCTGGTGCGGCTGGCGCAGGATTTCTCGCTGCGCTACCAACTGGTGGATGGGCAGGGGAACTTCGGCTCCGTCGATGGCGACCCGCCCGCTGCCATGCGCTACACAGAAGCCCGTATGACGGCCATCGCCGCCGAGCTCCTGGCCGACATCGAGAAGGACACCGTCGATTTCGTGGAGAACTACGACGGAACACGCATGCAGCCCTCGGTCCTGCCGGCCAAGCTGCCCAACCTGCTCATCAACGGATCGGCCGGCATCGCCGTAGGTATGGCCACCAACATCCCGCCGCATCACCTGGGTGAGATCACGCGCGCCACCAGCGCACTCATCGATGACCCGGACCTGACCAACGACCAGCTCAGCGAGCACGTGCTGGGACCGGACTTTCCCACGGCCGCCACCATCTTCCGCTTCGAGCGCCGGCGCAACGCGGTGACCGGCCAATGGGAACAGGTCGATGCCATCCGCGACCTGTACGCCCATGGGCGTGGTCGCGTGGTGATGCGCGCGCAGTGCGCCTTCGAGGAGACCCGCGCGGGCCGCATGGCCATCATCGTCACGGAGATCCCCTATCAGGTGAACAAGGCCTCGCTCCTGGAGAAGATCGCCGACCTGGTCAAGACGGCCAAGATCGACGGCATCGCCGACCTGCGCGACGAGTCGGACCGGGACGGGATGCGCATCAGCGTCGAGTGCAAGCGCGACGCCAACCCCCACAAGGTGCTCAACAACCTGTTCAAGCACACCGCCCTGGAGCTGGCCTTCAACGCCAACATGGTGGCCCTGGTCGACGGTCAGCCCCAGACGCTGCCCCTCAAGTCCATCCTCCAGCACCACATCGACTGGCGCCGCGAGGTCGTTCGGCGGCGCACCGAGTACGACCTGCAGAAGGCGCGCGACCGGGCCCACATCCTCGAGGGCCTGAAGATCGCCCTGGACAACCTGGACGCGGTCATCCGCACCATCCGCGAATCGCGTGACGTGGAAACCGCCCGCGCCAACCTGATCGCACGCTTCACGCTCTCCGAGATCCAGGCCAATGCCATCCTGGAGATGCAGCTGCGGCGCTTGGCCGCGCTGGAACGCCAGCGGATCGAGGATGAATACCTGGCCGTCATCCAGCTCATCGCCGAGCTCGAGGACATCCTGGCCAACCCCGGTCGCGTGCTGAACATCATCAAGGATGAGCTGGCCGAACTCGACCGCAAGTACTCCGGACCGCGGCGCACGCGCATCGCCGAGGACGCCAGCCGCGAACTCTCGGATGAGGACCTCATCGCCGACGAGGACGTGGTCGTAACGGTCTCGGGACGCGGCTACATCAAGCGCCAGCCGCTGGCCACGTACCGGCGCCAGGCGCGCGGTGGCAAGGGCATCATCGGCGCCCGGACCGTGGAAGAGGATGCTGTGGCCCACCTGCTGGTGGCCAACACCCACGATTGGACGCTCTTCTTCACCAATCGAGGCCGCGTCTTCAGCTCGAAGGTGCACTCCGTGCCGGATGCCAGCCGCACGGCCAAGGGCATCCCCATCATCAACATGGAAGGCGTGCAGGTGGAGTCCGGCGAGCGGGTGCTGGCCATCGTGACCATCCCCGACTTCGAGAAGGGCCACAACCTGGTCATGGCCACCGTGCGCGGCGTGGTCAAGAAGACGCCCATCGAGCAGTTCGAGCGCGTGCGCAGCACGGGCATCCGGGCCATCACCGTGGCTGAGGATGATGCCCTGGCCTGGGTCGCCGTCTCGTCGGGCAAGGATGATGTCGTGCTGGCCACGGCCATGGGCCGCTTGGCGCGCTTCGCGGAGTCCGAGGTGCGAGCCATGGGCCGCGACGCGGCCGGCGTCATCGGTATCCGCCTGGCCAACGCTGCCGATCGCGTGGTGGGCATGGGCGTCGTGCAACCCGGTGACGACATCCTTGTCCTGACCGAAACGGGGCGCGGCAAGCGCGTGGCGCTGTCCGATTTCCGGCGCAAGCATCGTGGCAGCCAGGGCGTACGGCTCATCCCGCTGGAGGGTGCCAGGACGGGCAGCGTGGCCGCCGTCCAGTTGGTCTCGGAAGCCGATGAGGAGCTTCTGCTCATCAGCTCCGCCGGCCAGGTCGTGCGGACCGATGTCAAGAGCGTCAACCGACAGGGCAGCTCGGCTCGCGGGGTCATCGTCATGCGCTTGCACCAGGGCGATGAGGTGGCCGGCATCGCCGTGTTCCGCCAGGGTCTGGCGGAGCAGCGCTCGATGGATGACAATGACGGCGCCCAGCCCGGCCTCGACCCCGATCCAGGGAGCGAGGCGCCGGACCGTGACCTCACGCCGTAGCGAGGGCGAGCCGTGACCGCCTTCGGTTCAGGCGATGCGAGTCGGCAGACCGAACAGACGTCGATCTATACGGGCAATGCCAACCCGGCGCTGGCCCGCAAGATCGGTCGCTACCTGGGCACGCCGCTGGGCCGCTGCGAGGTCTTCGAATTCGCCAACGAGAACATCTTCGTGCGCATCCTGGACAACGTTCGTGAGCGCGACGTGTTCCTGGTCCAGCCCACCTGTTCGCCTGTCCAGAAGTCGATCATGGAGCTCCTCATCATGATCGACGCGTTCAAGCGGGCCAGCGCTGGACGCATCACGGCCGTGGTGCCCTACTACGCCTACGGTCGCTCGGACAAGAAGGACCAGCCGCGCGTGCCCATCACGGCGCGCCTCATCGCGGACATGATCAGCGTGGCCGGTGCCGATCGGGTGCTGACCATGGACCTCCATCAGGGCCAGATACAGGGCTTCTTCAACATCCCCGTCGACGAGCTCACGGCCGTCCACCTGCTGAGCAACTACTTCATCCAGAAGCGGATCCAGGATCCGGTGGTGGTCACCGACCTGGGTTTCGCCAAGCGCGCCCGAGCCTTCGCCGAGTTGCTGGATGCACCGCTGGCCATCATCGAGAAACGGCGGGTGGGCAACTCCGACCACTCCGAGCTGCTCAACGTCATCGGGGAGGTACGTGGCCGGCGCGCCATCGTGGTCGACGACGAGATCGACACGGCAGGCACGCTCATGGAGACCGTCCGCGCCTTGCAGCGCGAGGGCGTCACCGAGATCTACGCCTGCGCCACGCATGGAGTGCTGTCAGACCCCTCGATCGAGCGCATCCGGGACAGCCCTCTGAGGGAGGTCGTGGTCACCGATACGATCCCCGTTCCTGCCACCAAGCAGCTGGAGAAGATCAAGGTGCTCTCGATCGCCCCGCTCATCGGGGAGGCCATCAGTCGCATCCACCACGGCGAGTCGGTCGGCGCCCTCTTCTCCAGCGAGATCGACCTGGTGCAGGAGATGCTCTTGTGGGGCGAGGACGAAGATGGCGCTAGTCTCCTGGCTTCAGGCCGACCGGATGCGGAGCTCCAGCCATGACCCTCAAGCAATATCGACCCACTTCTGAAGGGCTCGAGCCGAGTCCTGTCGAGACGCGCAACTGGCGAGGCCGGCTGCGCTCGCGGCGCTGGGATGCGGCCGAGCTGAGCAACCCGGACGTGGAGCACGTCAGACCCGTCATGGGTGTCCTCTTCTTCGTCGGCCTGGCCGCGGCGACCTTCATGGTCCTGCTGCTGGGATACGGCACGGGCTTCTGGGGCTGACCGTTCACCGGCCGTAGCGACCCCCCCGCCCTATACTCCCCGTCCCATGCGCAATCTCTTCTCCCGCCTTGCCGGCGGCTCCAATGACGCCAATCTTGCCCGTGTGCGACCGATCGTCGCTCGCATCAACGAACTGGAAGAGCACTATCAAGCGCTGACCGACGGGGAGATCGCCGCCGAGATGGCTGATCTCCGTTCGGAGATCCAGGAAGAGGGGGCCGCCTCCGAACCCTCCGACGAGGAGCGTGAGACCCTGGACACGGAGCGGCGGCGTGAGCTGCGCCGTGCTCGCGACAAGAGCGACCTGGCGCGGCTGCGCGAGATCCTTGATGACGCGCTGCCCGAGGTCTTCGCCGCCGCTCGCGAGATAAGCCGCAGGAAGCTGGGCATGCGCCCCTTCGACGAGCAGCTGATGGGCGCCATCGTGCTGCACCAGGGCCGCATCTCGGAGATGAAGACCGGCGAGGGAAAGACGCTCATCGGACCACTCGCGGCCGCCCTCAACGCCATGTCCGGCCGGGGCGTCCACGTGGTCACCGTCAACGACTACCTGGCCAAGCGCGACCCGCAGTGGATGGGACCCATCTTCCAGGGCCTGGGACTCTCGGTGGGGGTCATCCAGCACGACAGCGCCTTCATCTTCGACTCGCAGTACCGGCCCTCCGATGAGCGCCTGTTGCATCTCCGGCCGGTCACTCGCCGCGAGGCGTACAGCGCCGACGTGACCTATGGCACGAACAACGAGTTCGGCTTCGACTACCTGCGCGACAACATGGTCATGGAGCTCGACCAGCGGGTGCAGGGGCAGCGCTACTTCGCCATCGTCGATGAGGTCGACAACATCCTCATCGACGAAGCCCGGACGCCGCTCATCATCTCCGGTCAGGCTGCTGAGTCAGAGGACCTGTACTACCAGTTCGCCCGGCTTGTGCCACGCCTCCAGCCTCGCAAGGAAGGAGCCGAGGAGGGTGGCGACTACTTCATCGACCTGAAGGAGCACGCCGTTTCCCCGACCGAGGACGGCATCACCAAGATCGAGCGCCTGCTGGGCGTCGACAACATGTTCGACGCGGACCCGCGCCTCGCCCGCCACTTCGAGCAGGCGCTCAAGGCGCACGCGCTCTACAAGCGCGACGACCACTACATCGTCAAGGACGGCGAGATCGTCATCGTCGATGAGTTCACCGGTCGTCAGATGCCCGGCCGGCGCTGGTCGGAGGGCCTGCATCAGGCGGTCGAAGCCAAGGAGGGTCTGCGCGTCCAGCGCGAGTCCGTGACCTTGGCCACGATCACCTTTCAGAACTACTTCCGGCTCTACCACAAGCTCTCGGGCATGACCGGCACGGCGCTCACCGAGCAGGAGGAGTTCTTCAAGATCTACGGCCTCGAGGTGGTGGCCATCCCGACCCACCGGCCGATGATCCGCGCCGACGAGGCTGACCTGGTCTTCCGCACGGAGAATGCCAAGTTCGAGGCGCTCATCGACGAGGTGCAGGAGGCATCCGAGGCAGGGCGCCCCGTGCTGGTCGGCACGGTCAGCGTGGAGAAGAGCGAGGTCCTCTCCGAGATGCTCCGCCGGCGCGGCGTGAAGCACGAGGTCCTCAACGCCAAGTTCCACGAGAAGGAAGCTCCCATCGTGGCCCAGGCCGGCCGCACCTCGGCGGTGACCATCTCGACCAACATGGCCGGCCGCGGCACGGACATCAAGCTGGGCGGCGACCCGGCGGGCATCGCCTCCACCAACCTGCACCGCCAGGGCGTGAACCCCGCCGAGGCGCCTCCCGAGGTCTATCAGCAAGCGCTTGCCGAGGCCGAGAGTGAGACGGCCGAGGACCACGAGCGCGTGGTAGCCGCCGGCGGGCTGCACATCATCGGTACCGAGCGGCACGACGCCCGGCGTATCGACAACCAGCTGCGTGGACGAGCAGGCCGGCAGGGCGATCCCGGCTCATCCCGCTTCTACCTCTCGCTGGAGGATGCGCTGATGAAGCGCTTCGCCTCCGATCGCGTGGCGGGACTCATGGAGCGGATGGGCCTGGAGGGCGACGTGGCCATCGAGTCGCGGCTCGTATCAAAGACCATCGAGAACGCCCAGTCACGCGTCGAGGGCTACAACTTCGACATCCGCAAGCGCGTTGTGGAGTACGACGACGTCATCAACAAGCAGCGCGAGACGATCTACGCCGAACGCGACAAGGTGCTCAATAACGAGGACCTGACCGGGACCGTGCGCCTCTTCCTGGACGATGAGATCGACACGCTGGTCGAGATGCACCTGGGGCCGGTCGTGGAGGAGTGGGACCTGGACGGGCTGGCTCACGCCGTCGCCGCCATGAACCTGATCGGCGATGATCTCCATACCGACGGCCTGGCCGATCTCACCACCCGCGACGCCATCGACGAACGGTTGCGCCAGGCCGTGGACGAGACCATCGCGCAGCGTGAGGAGGAGCACGGGGCCGATACCTGGGCGCTCGTGGAGCGGATGGTGCTCCTGCGCACGATCGATTCCCTGTGGGTGGAGCACCTCACCGAGCTGGACGACTTCCGCCGCGGCGTGGGGCTGCGTGGCTACGGCGGCACGGACCCGCTCAACGAGTTCAAGCGTGAGGCCTTCAAGCTGTACGAAGAGCTACGCGGCTTCATCCGGCACGGCGTGGGCAGCACCATCTTCCGCGTCACGGTCCAGCGGCAGGCGCCACCGCCGGCCATGCCCAGCCCGGAGCAGGTCGCGGCCATGCGCGGCAACGCGCCGGGTGACACGAGCGATGGCCTGGCCGCTACGGCTGCTGGACCCCGCGCGGTCGGGCCCCTGTCGGCGGGCAGGGCGCCGGCACCGATGCTGGGTGGCGTGACGGGCGGTGGCAGACCAGGCACGGTCCGGCTGCAGCGCGGCGATGAGGAGCTGGCGCCGGTGGCCGCAGCGGCCAAGCCGGCCATGCCCAAGATCGGCCGCAACGACCCGTGTCACTGCGGCAGCGGCCTCAAATTCAAGAAGTGCCACGGTCGCTGATCGTTCTTGGGCCATATCGCGCTCATTTCAAGGGCCTTACCCCTTGAGCCCGGACCATCTCCTCCATATACTCGGTCGAGATAGCGCCGGAGACACCCTCCGGCGACGGCAGACAGCCCCGGGGCGAACCGTGCCCAGAGCCTCAGTGCTATGCGAGGGAGTGAGGGTGTCCGTGAAGCCGAGCGCCACGGCGACCGACGTCGAAGTCGGAGAGGCGTCCGTAGTCGATCTGATCGCCTGCGAGCGCGACTGTCGTTCCTGCAGTTATGCCGCCTGGCTTGACTGCGACGGGGACTGCGCCCCGTGTCCGCACAATGGCTACTGTCCCTGTGTCAACCCCGTCGTCGCACGGAGCAAGACCGCGCTGAAGATCCTCGAACTTCGCCCGATCCTGCTTCAGGATGCCCGTGCCCGGAGCTGATGGAACCCGCTGCCATCCGCGACCTCGCCAGCCGCATCCACGCGACCTCGGGGAGGCTTTGACCTCGGCGGCAAGACCGAGCGCCTGAGCGGCCTCGACGAGCAGGCGGCTCAGCCCGACCTGTGGGATGACCCCCAGCTGGCCCAGCGCGTCATGCGTGAGGCTGAGGCGCTGCGCACGGAACTCGCCGATTGGCAGGATGTCCAGCGGCGGGCCGACGATCTGGTGGAGCTGACCGCTCTCGCGGCGGACGATGCCTCGATGGTCGCCGATATCGAGGCAGAGTACGCAGCCCTCAGCGCCACCTTCGACCGCCTGCGTACCGCGCTGCTTTTCAGCGGGGAGTACGACGAACGTCCGGCCATAGTCTCCATCTCCGCCGGCGCCGGCGGCACGGAGGCGACGGACTGGGCCGAGATGCTCCTGCGCATGTACCTGCGCTGGTCGGAGAGCCACCGCTTCGCTACGGAGATCCTGGACCAGCTCGAGGGCGAGGGTGCGGGCATCAAGAGCGCCACGATCGCCGTGGAGGGCCACAACGCGTACGGCTTCCTGCGCGCCGAGCGCGGCGTCCACCGCCTGGTGCGCATCAGCCCCTACGACGCCCAGAAGCGCCGCCACACGACCTTCGCGTTGGTGGAGGTGCTGCCCGAGGCGGAAGACGCCCCCGAAGTGGGTGACATCCCCGCCGATGACCTGAAGATCGACACCTTCCGCGCCCAAGGTGCAGGCGGGCAGCACGTCAACAAGACCGATTCAGCCGTGCGCATCACCCACCTGCCCACGGGGGTCGTGGCACAGAGTCAGAACGAGCGTTCGCAGCATCAGAATCGGGAAGTGGCCATGAAGGTGCTGAGGGCGCGCCTGCTCGAACGGCTCCTGGCCGAGCGTGAGAAGGAGCGCAACGAACTCAAGGGCGCACACGTCGAGGCCGGCTGGGGCAACCAGATCCGCTCGTACGTGCTACACCCCTACCAGATGGTGAAGGACCATCGCAACGAGTACGAGACGAGCGATACATCCGCCGTGCTCGACGGCGGCCTGGACGGCTTCATGCTGGCGGAGCTCGAACGGGTCGCTACGGAGTACATCGAGCCGACGCCCGAGGGCGCCTGAGTGCCGTGACGGAAGGCCCGAGTCTGGCTGACGAGACCCACCGTGGACGCCGCTGGTCAGCGGGCGTCATCCGGCCCATGCGGGCGGCCGACCTGCCCAGCTGCGCGGACGTCTTCTACGCCGCTCTCGACGAGCTTTACGCGCGCGTCGGACGGCCGCCACTGCCCAACAACCCAGAACCGATCATGCGTCTTTTCGGGCACCTGCTGGAGACCGATCCCGGCCGCTGTCACGTGGCCGAGACGGGATCAGGAGTGGTCGCCTTCGGCATCGCTCACCGCCGCGCATCGACCTGGTTCCTGTCGTTCCTCTTCGTTCATCCCGAGCATCAGTCGGCCGGACTGGGCCGGCAGCTCACCATGCGCTGCCTGGCCGAGGGGGATGGAGAGGCCGATGGCACGGGTAGCCTGGCATCGGACGGCCCTCTCACGTACGCCGTCTGCGCTGAATCCATCCAGCCCGTCTCCCTCGCCCTGTACGCGTCCCTGGGCATGCGGCCGCGCGTGCCCATCCTCCTGCTCACCGGCAGGCCCACGCCCGGGCAGCCGGTGGGAGACCCGGCCGAGCTCGAGGCCAGCCCGTTCTCGGAGCTGGCGGCCCTCGACCATGGCGCTCTGGCGGCTGCCATCGGTGCCATCGACCTGGCCACGCTGGGCTACGAGCATCCCCAGGATCACCGCTTCCTGGCAAGGAGTGGACGGCAAGCCTGGCTCTTCCGCGAGCGTGCCGAAGGCGCGACGGTGGGCTACGGCTACGTGCAGCCCTCAGGCCGCGTCGGGCCCGTGGCCACGACGGGATCGCGCTGGCTGGGCTCCGCGCTGGCATACCTTTTCGGCGCGGTCCGTCCATCCGATGCCTGGCAAGTCCACGTGCCCGGCCCCAGTCCCGTGTTGGCGCCACTGCTGCGGGGTGGCTTCCGGCTCGACGGCGACGCACCGATCCTGTGGTCGGCCACCTCCGACGGGCCCGACTTCGAGCGATACCTGCTCGGTTCCTACGCCGTCTTGTGAGGGCGGACCCGGCCTTCGTCCCATCCGCCTGGGTGCAACTGGCGGTCGCCGCCTGCGACGAGGCCGACGTGCTGGCCATGCGCGCCTATCGCGGCACGCGCGAGGTGTCCACGAAGACGGACGGCACGCTCGTGACCAGCGCGGACCGGGAGATCGAGCGGCTCATCAGGCAGCGCATCCACGCCGCGCATCCCGAGCATGGCCTCATCGGCGAGGAGTACGGGCCTGAAGGAGCAGATCGATCGGTCCGCTGGTACCTGGATCCCATCGACGGCACCAGCAACTTCGTGCGCGGCGTGCCCATCTTCGCCACGCTCATGGCGGTCGAACGGGCAGGCATCCTCGAGGCGGCCATCGTCTCCGCCCCTGCGCTGCGCGCGCGCTGGCTGGCCTGGCGTGGTGGAGGCGCCTGGAGCGTGTCCGGCGACGGACGGCCCAGCCGGCTCAGCGTCTCGACCATCGCGACCATCCCGGAGGCACACCTGCTTTACGGGTCACCAAGTCTTCTGCGAGCCTCGGCCGCGCTGCCCGGACTTGATGCGGTGCTCGGCGCGGCCTGGCGCGAGCGTGGCTTCGGGGACTTCTGGGGTCACATGCTGGTGGCCGAGGGAGCCGCGGAAGGGATGATCGAGTACGGTCTGGCGGCGTGGGATATCGCGGCGCCCATGCTCATCGTGCGCGAGGCGGGAGGCCACTGCACGGACCTTCAGGGCAAGTCTGAGTTGCACGGGCGCGGCGGTTTCGTAAGTGCCAACGCACGGATCCACGAGCCGCTGCTGGCGGCGTTGCGCGGATGACCATGAGGGGTCGCGGCCCGATCCGGCGCCGCGGACCCCTGTGCTAGGCTCGATATCCATGCGGAACGTGCGTCGAGGTGGCCGACCGTGGGCCGCGCGCGCGACGTGAAGGCCGGTTCCGCCCTGTCTGTGGTCGCTCCGGCCGCGGGCGATGTCCGTGGTGCCGGCACTCATACGGGGCGCGCGGCGGGAGGCCGCGATCCCCTGGCCGGGCCGATGCCGCGCACCGCCGTGGCGCTACGGGACGTGTCCAAGGTCTATCCCAACGGACGTCGGGCGCTGAGTGACGTCGATCTGGTCGTGCCCGAGGGCGACTTCGTGTTCCTCGTGGGCCCTTCCGGAGCTGGCAAGAGCACCCTCATCCGATTGCTGGTAAGGGACGAGCTGGCCAGCCGGGGGGAGGTCTTCGTGGCCGGCTACGAAGTCTCCGCACTGAGCGGCCGCGACGTGCCTCGCCTGCGACGCCAGATCGGCATCGTCTTCCAGGACTTCAAGCTCCTGCCACGCAAGACCGTGCGCGAGAATGTCGCCTTCGCCCTGGAGGTGACCGGCACGTCCCGGTCGCGTATCGGACCCTCGGTCGACCGGGCCCTGGCCCTGGTTGGCCTCTCGGCGCAGGCCTCGCAACGACCATCGCAGCTGTCGGGGGGCGAGCAGCAGCGCACGGCCATCGCCCGCGCCATGATCCACGACCCCAAGGTCATCATCGCCGACGAGCCGACCGGCAACCTGGACCCGCTCATCAGCTGGGAGATCATCCAGCTGCTGCTGCGCATCAACGAGATGGGCACCACGGTCCTGATGGCCACACATAACGCCGACGTGGTCACCGCCCTGCGCAAGCGAGTGGTGGCGCTCGAGGACGGCCACGTGGTCCGCGACGAGGTAGGCGGATACCACCGTGAGTACTGAGCCCATGTTCCAGCCTAGCGTGCGCCGGTGATCCACTTCCTGGCCTTCTCCATACGCCGCGCTGTCGAGGGTCTCTGGCGCAACCGAGTGATGAGCCTCGCCGCCACGGTGACGATGGTGCTGATGCTTGTCCTGCTGGCCAGCCTGGTCATCGTCCTGTCAGGCATGCAGGCTGGGCTGGACTTCGTGGAGAGCAAGGTGGAGGTGCGCGCCGAGCTACAGG
>JALZLU010000412.1 GCA_030858685.1 Chloroflexota bacterium
TTCATCAACGCCTGGAACTCCGGGATGGTCGTCGCATCGACATCGATGCCCGCTACATCGGTCGCGCTGTCGTCGTTAGCCAAGGCGACTGGCGTGGCGACCTGCATCACGACCAAGAACAGGCTGAAAACGGTTGCGATGCCGAGCCTTGCTCGAGCCGTGAAACACACGTGTCACTTCCTCCAGTGCTTATCCCGCGACTATCGCACCGAACGGCGCGTTGTCAATCCTTGCTGTCGGTCATCCCGGGTTCCGGTCTGTTCCTCCTCCTCCTCCGCGCTCGGGTGGGCATCCTGGTTGACGGATCGGCGTTTAGGGCTGTCCAGCCGAGCTTGGAGGTCGTCGGGGGGCGGGTCGCCGACAGGTGCGGCGCGAACGAGTCACAGTAGACGCGCGGAGACCGGCTTCCGTGGCGGCCGGCCCTGCGCCGATTGTCCGTGGACGGCGGTCGGCTCGTCAGAGCTGGAAGTCCTGGTGGAGATGGCGCGCTGCCTTCGGGAGATAGGCAGGGACGCGCGCTGGGATAGTGGTGGATCGACTGGCAGCACTTCTGGCGGCTGCACGATGGATCATCAGGACGGAGGCATCCCCCGAGCCACCACGCTCAAGCCGGCTGACGGTTGCCGCGGACACGCCCAAGGCGCGCGCCACGAACTGCTGGCTGAGACCGCGGGTGACTCGCGCCGAGCGTAGATCCGAGCCGAGATCGCGGAAGTTCCGTTCGGCACGTCGTCGCGCGGTCCAGCTTGCGTTCCGCGCAGCCCCATGAGGCGATGTTGCCGCGTCGCCCTTATCGCTGGCTTGGTCGATAGGCTTTCGCGTCAGTCTGGCGCCGCCACGAGCGGGATCGTGCCTGCCCGACCGATCGTGCGCCAGCTGCACGAGCGCGACCAGCCGCGCAGAGAAGAGACAAAGAACCTGCACGTGGCGCACGATTCCAGCTTCATCCCCGCGATCTTCGACGATCATGTGCGCCCGGTGCACATCTCCCGCACGAGGGGACTCAGCGCGTCATTTTCATGCATCCCATGCAAGTGACCGGCTAAGAATGCGATCGACCGGCTACCAACGCGATCAGCCGCAGCGACCGGCTACCAGAGCGATCAGCCGCAGGCGCGATCACCCGCGCGACCCGCGCTCTGGCGCCATCAGCCGCAAAGTGCCCCGCCCGTGGACCAGCAACCCTGCACCGAGAGCTCTACGGTCAGCCGCCGAGGAGGTCGAGGATGGAGTCGGTCGCGCCGCCCAGGGCGAGGTGGCCGACCAGTCCCCGGATGTGCGTCTCGGCGGGATAGTCCCCGAACGGCGCCGACAGACCCAGGGCAGAGTTCAGCCACTCGTCGTTGATGGCCCACAGCGCGGCCCCGTAGAGCAGGCCGCCACCCACTCCGAGCAGCGGCAGCCGGTGGCGCAGCACCGCATACAGCGCGCCGGGCGCCATGCCGAGCCCGTAGTGCAGAGCCTGCAACGCCATCGATCTCTGTCCCTCGTCCAGGGGCATACCGGCGCCAGTCTCCAGGCGGTCGACCAGGTTCTCGAGGGCGGCCTTGCCGTGGGGCTGCGCCGCTTCCTCGCGGGCGGTGACCGTGGGCTTCTGCGCACTCATCATGGCTGTCGTGACCTGGTCCATCAGCCAAGTCGCGGCCGCGCCGGCGAGTGCGCCGCGCGTCATCCGACCGATCATCTTGGTCCTCCTGCTGGTAGTGAGCGTCATGGTCTCATGCAGCGGGTAGCCTAGAGCGGTCCATCTGCCGTACCCCGAGGATGTCTGTGCCGAAACGTGGCAGACCCGCTCCGGTCGGGCCGCTCATCCCTGCCGATCGACTGCAGGAACACCTGGGCGCGGAGGGTCTCCGCATCATCCATGTCTCCCCGGACCGCCGCGTCTACAACAAGCGGCACCTGCCGGGCGCCACGTACAGCGACCTGCACCGCGAGCTCGCCCTCGGCGGTAAGGCGGCGGAGACCGGTGAGGTCGATCGCGAGTGGCTCATCCCTGATCGCGAGCACGTGGAGCGCCTCCTCCGTCGCTGGCGGGTAGGGGAGGGCGATCGGATCGTGCTGTACGACGATGTCGGGCTCAATCGGCACGCCATTCGCGGCTACTGGATCCTGCGCCTCTACCGCTTTCCGGCGGATCGACTACACATCCTCGATGGTGGCATCGAGGCATGGAGCCGCGAGGGTGGCGAGACGACGCGCGATGTGCCCGAGGCGGACC
>JALZLU010000431.1 GCA_030858685.1 Chloroflexota bacterium
GTCCGGGCCTGGCCAGCCGCGCTGGACCTGCCCGCGGGTCAGGACCCGGCCAGTGTCGGGCTCGAGCTCGGCGCCGCCGGTCTCCAGGCCGCGCTGATGGCCTCGGCCGGCAAACCGCTCGCGGACCTCGTCGTCGACGAACGGATCGGCCGCCACCAGCTGCGCTGGTGCGAAGGCCAGATCGCAGCCGGTCGCGACGCCAGCGCGGTCATCGCCGCGATGCCGCCAGAGCACCTGTCCCGGCAGATCGTGCGGGTCAGCGCCCAGACCGGCTTGGACGTGCACACCATCAACAACCTCGTCCTGGAAGCGGTCACCAGCCCCAGCCGAACGCACCGCACCCACATTGCCCAGACCCGCCCCCCGGCGCTGCCCGGTCCGACTAGCGTCCCGCCCCGAACGGTCTCGCCAGCTGGTGCGGTGGCCTCGTCGAGCCAGAGCGCCGCCCAGCGCGCCCGGGCCGGTTTTCCGGTCCCGCTGAACGCGAGCCTGCACCCCCCGGCCCCAGCCGCATTGGGCACCAGCCCCCCGGTCGGCTCACCGTCGAATCAGCAGCACCGGTCCCGCACAGCCTGAGCCAGAAGGCCCCGTCGGCGCCCTCCGAGCGCTGCCCGGACCGGTGGCCCGGGCGAGTCTCGGCGCCGCGGGCGGGGTCAGCAAGCAGGCGATGAAGCAGTGCTAGGTGGCTGGATGACGTCGAGGACGGACGCGGCTCACCCCGGGGAGAGTATGGGCCATGATGCCACCCGTGGATGTAAAGGAACTCGCCGCGCGACTCGGCATCGACGACAAGCGGTTGCGTACATGGTTGCGCCAGCAGGCAGCGGATGGGCACGAGCTGCTTCGTACGCATCAGCACCGCGAAGGCTGGATCTTTACGTCAGCTGAGGCTGATCAGTTGGCTGCGGACTATCGACGAGGTCGGGCAACACGCGGAGCCTGGGCATCCAGGCGTGATGTCAGTGCGACTGTGGCTGCCGTCCTCGGCGACGCGCGGCCTGCACAGGTCGAACCAGCCTCAGATACGGCGCCCTCAACGTTCGGCGCTGCGCCGTGGTCGTCGGCCGGCGCTGCGCAGGTTACGGCCGCGCTCACTGAGCCACCCGCTCGGGCTGGCAGCGTCATCCCGGCCCACGTTCCTGGGGTGCCGGGCCTGTACGCCTGGTGGGCAGCCTCTGACCTGCTGCCGGATCTGCAGTACCTGCCGGATAGGGGCCGTCATCCAGCAAAGCCGGATCTGGTCCTCCTCTACGTAGGGATCGCCCAGGACTTGCGCAAGCGCATCAGCGGTAAGCACCTGGGGTCGAGCACGGGTGGTTCGACCCTTCGCCGAACATTCGCCGCCCTCCAGTCCCAGCAGCTCGGCCTTGTTGCGTGCTGGTCACCGAACGGGGATCGCGTCACGCTGGAGAAGCAGTCGGAGGCTCGACTGACGGCCTGGATGCGGCAGGTCCTCCATGTCTCCTGGGTGCCGCATCCCCAGCCCCGCACGATCGAGGCAGAGGTGATCGGCTTGCTCGGGCCCGCCTGCAATGTCGATCACAACGAACACCACCCAAGCCACCGTCAGATGATCGCTGCCAGAGCGGCTTGGCGGGCAAGTGCAGGTCCCTCGCCCGTGCGGGGCTGAGCCTGACGTCCGCGCCGCCAGCGGTGGCCCTCCGACGTGAGAGCGGCCGCTCTCGGTCGTGGTGGCTCTGTCAAGGTCAACTGGCCCCACCGTGTCATGGCTACTTGGCCCTCGCCCGAGGCGGGTAGCCGGCGTTGCCGCTGTTCGGCAGCCGCATGTTCATGCTCGGGACGCATCATGCCGAGGCCATCGGCGTCCCCTCATAGGTCGACTAGCGGACGTCCGCAACTGCCGATGAGCGGACGTACAGGAACCGGGTCCGCTCGGACGTGGCCGCGCTAAACGTCAGCGGCCGGGGCGGCGCCGGCTGAGCGACCGCCGGCGCCTGGTAGAGCACCGGGCTGAGCAGCGTCGACGAACGGCAGACGCGGGGCCGTCGTGGCTGGCGAGGACCTTGCGGGGCGCGGACGACCGGCGTCGAACGAGGCGGCCGCGAGGTGTTGCCCTGAGTGGAGGATGCGAAGTGGTTCCGCCAGCGCGAGGGTCGCTGCGATGATGCCGACGAACGCCGCGGCTGCTGCGCGCCCTGCGAGGAGGACGAGGCCGCAGGCGTCCGCGCCTTGGTTCAGCGCCTGCTGGTAGGCGGCTCCGCTCGCAG
>JALZLU010000296.1 GCA_030858685.1 Chloroflexota bacterium
CCTAAGGGCCGCCGCCGAGCTCCTCCCGGCGGCGGCCCACTCCTTCAGGTCAGGGGATCGAGATGATCGTCCAGCCACGCGACCTCCACGAGTCGGCCTACTTCGACGATCCGTTCCCGGTCTGGGAGCGGCTGCGCCACGACCAGCCGCTGTTCCACGACACGGTGGACGATCGCTGGCTGTTGACCCGCTACGACGATGTGGCGGAGGTCTTCCGGGACCACCAGACCTACTCCACGGCACCGTACGAGCGGATCTTCACCGACGTGATCGGTCCCACCATGGTCCAGATGGACGGAGACGATCATGACGTGCGGCGCGCCATCGTGGCTCCCGTACTGGTCGGCCGGAGACTCGAGACGAACTACCTGCCACTCATCAACACCGTCGTTCAGGACCTTCTCGACAAGCTCCCCACCACAGGTCCGATCGATCTCATAGCGGCGTTCACCGCTCCCCTGCCGCTCAAGGTCATCGCCACCGTGCTGGGCCTGCGCGAGGACGACGACGTTTATCTGGCGGAGGTGACGGCCAAGGTCATCGCCGCACTGTCCGGTGAGGAGCCCGGCCGGACGGTGGGCATCCACGCACATGCCGCCTTCACTTCCCACATCGACGGCCTCATCGAGGAGCGTACGGCACGGCCCGGAACGGACCTCATCTCCGGCATCGCGCATGGCCGCACGGAAGCGGGTGAACGCCTGTCGCGGCAGGAGATCGCCTCGTTCATCGCCTTGATGATGGTCGCCGGCGGGGAGACGACCGACCGGGGCTTGGCCAACTTCGTGACCATCCTCCTGGAGCACCCCGAGACCCTCTCTGCCCTGCGCTCTGATGCCAGCCTGGTCGACGCGGCCTTTTCCGAGTTCATGCGCCGAGACGGCGTGGTCGTCTATGAGGATCGAGAGCTTCGTCGGGATGTCGTGTGGCATGGGCAGACCATCACGGCGGGTGAGATCGTGCGCGTGGCGCTGATCTCCGCGAACAATGATGAGACGGTCTTCGCGGAGCCGCGTCGATTCGACCTCGCCCGTCCCGATCTCCCCCTCGGCAAGGAAAGCCGCGCGGGCAGCCGGATCGATGCGGTCGCGAACCATCTCGGCTTCGGTCTCGGGAAACACTTCTGCATCGGCTACCAGCTCGCCCGGGCCGAGATCGTCGCGGCGACGCGAGGGCTACTCGAACGGATGCCGAACCTGCGGATGGCCGGCGACGACGACCCTCCCAGGCTACGGATCGACTGGTTCCATCGCCATGTCGAGCGCCTCGTCGTCGAGGCAGGAGCCGAGCCGGTTCAGCAGGGCTGACGCGGCACGTTCGTCCGCAGCCAGGCCACGCTGCGCTCGATCATGGCCAGCTCATCCACGTCCGTCTGTCCGAGGGAGGCCAGCTCCACGCAGACGGGCCCATCGAAGCCGGCCGCGGCGAGGATGGCCAGCAGGCCGTCCAGATCGGCCACCCCTTCGCCCAGGGCGGTGCACACCGGTCCGCCCCACACGGTCGGGTCTCCGTCCTCATGGTCCTTGAGCTGCACCAGTAGCGTGTGCGGCGCCAGCGCCCGAGTCCCCTCGGCCATGTCGTCTCCGACCCGAATGAGGTTGACGTTGTCCAGGCACACGCCCAGGCCGGGGCGGTCCACCCGGCTGAGCAGCTCCAGGATGTCCGCCACTCGCAGGTCGCCATGATTCTCAAGGGCCAATCGGACACCGCGTTCGGCGGCGTGATCGGCCGCTCGACGCAGCGGCCCGACAAGCCGCTCGACGAGGACCGCGGCCGGTTCGTCGCCGCGCGACGCAGGACTCCCTGCCGTGATGCGCAGCAGCTCATGATCGAGGCGACCGGCCGCCTCGATCCAGCGCGCAAGTTCCTGCTCAGCACCGTACGAGCGACCGCCATCGAGGCCGTGGAACCGACCGGCGGGCCAGGGATGGCCCCACGAGAAGCCGATCTCGACGGGTCCGGCTTCGGCCAGCAAGGCGCCCGCGTCGATGGCCTCCGGCTCGGGCAGGTAGCAGGTCTCCAGGAAGATATCGTCTGCCCCCACGGCGCGCGCGTGGCGCAAGGCAGGCCCGGGTTCCAGCGGCCACAGGGCGTGGAAGGAGGGCGCCTCCCCCGCTCGGTGCTCTCCGTAGCGTCGGTGATATGAGTAGCTGTCGATGCCGATGCGCATGCGCCCTGCAGACCCTCCCGGCGGTTATGCTAGCGGTTGTCTGGAAACGTAACCAGCCGCTCCCAGCAAGGACGGCATCCATGGAAGGAGAGTGCGCATGATCCAGGTCGAGGGGCTCACCGGGCGCGTGGCAGTCGTGACAGGGGCCGGGCGCGGCATCGGCCAGCGCATCGCCGAGGTCCTGCACGGCAACGGCGCCATGGTCGCCGCCCTGGACCTGGAAGCGCCGACCCACGAGGGCATCCTGGGCATCGCCTGCGACGTGAGCGATGAGGCTGCCGTCGAGGTCGCCTTCGCGCAGGTCGAGGCTGAGTTGGGTGCCGCCAGCGTCCTGGTCCTCAACGCCGGCATCTTCCCCATCGTGCCCTTCGAAGAGACGACCCGCGAGTTGTGGGACCGGACGATGGCCATCAACCTCACCGGTGCCTTCCTTTGCGCGCGGCGTGCCCTGCCGGCCATGCGCGAGGCAGGCTACGGTCGGATCGTGGGCATCGGCTCCAGCGCCGGCAAGGCCGGCGGCGCGCGTTCTGTGGCGGCCTATGCCGCGAGCAAGGCCGGCGTCATGACGCTCATGAAGTCGATCGCCAACGAGTACGCCAAGTTCGGAATCACGGCCAATGCCCTGGCGCCCGCGCTCATCGACACGCCCATGATCGCCAACACGCGCGACCTCGTGAGCCGCATACCCGTGGGCCGCTTCGGCACCGTGGACGAGGTGGCCTCGCTCGTCACGTTCCTCGCTTCAGGACACGCCGGTTACATCACGGGTGAGGTCACCGACATCAACGGCGGCTTCCTGATCGACTGAGCGAGGTCCACTGTGGCGTCCGAGGTCCGACTCGATCGACTCCGTCCGGCGGAGATCGCCGCGGCGATGGCACGTGCACCGATCGCCTGGATCCCGATGGGCGCCCTGGAGTTCCACGCCGAACACCTGCCCAACGGCACCGACGGGATCACGGCCCAAGGCCTCCTCGTCCGCTCCGCGGAGCGCCTTGGTGGGGTCGTGCTGCCCTGGTCGTACCTGACGCTGGGCACGCTGGCGCTGCCGTGGTCGTTCCGCTACGAGCCGACGATCGTCGCCGAAGCCCTGCGCCAGACCCTCCGACAGCTGCCCGCATACGGCGTACGGCTGGCGGTCGTCCACACCGGCCACGGGCCGCTGGACCTCGACCACCTCATCAAGCGGGTGTGCGTCGAGGTGGAGGCGGATGGCATCGGCCTGCGGGCGATGGGTCTGTGCTACCTGGAGCTCAACGCGGCCCTGGGGACGGGCCTCGGCACGGAGTGGCCCGTCGCCGTGGACCACGCTTCGACGATGGAGACATCGTGGCTGTCGGCGCTGGCGCCCTCACTGGTCGCCACCGACCGGCTGCCGGACGACCCGGGCGCGGCCATCCTCGGCGTGTATGGGCCAAACCCTCGATTCACCGTGGATGCCGAACGTGGCGCGGCGCAGTTGGACGCGGCGGCCGCTCTCCTGGCGGATCGCGCCGCGGCGGTCCTGCGAGGCGAGGACGTGGATCCTCTCGAGGATCTCCGTGCGTTCGTCCAGCGGTACTGGCCGGAGCGACTGGTGCTGGCCGGGCGGGCGGGTGCCGCAGGGTCCGCGGTGCTCGAGCTAACCAACCCGGGCGCGGTCTCGCGCTACCTCAGCGCGGCCCACCTCGGACTGGACGGCGTCGATGTACCCGCCGACGGCCTCACACTCAGGAATCCGACCGTTGGTGAGACCGGCCTGCCGATCGCGGTCGCTCATCTCGGTCCGGAACTAGGTTTCTATGTACGCCGCCAGCAGACCGCCGAGCTGCGTCTGCCGGTGGCCGTCGATGCCGGCCCCCACGAGGTGACACTGGTGCTCGGACTGGCCGGGGTGACGGAGGATCGCTATGCCGAAACGGTGCACTTCAGGTGACCACCGGCGGGCTGGTCATGACGGTCGCCGGGCCCGTGTCGGTCGATGCGCTGGGTAAGACGAGCATGCACGAGCACCTGTGGATGGACTCCCGGCCGCTCCTGGCGGTCCACGGGTACGCCGGGCATGACCGCGGTCCCTGGGATTCGCGCATCGCTGCCGAGGCGCGCTGGAATCCGGGAGTGCATCTGGACAACTACCGCCTGACCGACGCAGACCTCGCCGTCGAGGAGATGGCGCCGTTCGTCGCGGCCGGAGGTCGGACGATCGTGGAGCTCACGCCACCGTCCCTTGGGCGTGACCCGAAGCGCGTTCGGGGGATCGCCCAGCGATCCGGCGTCCACGTCGTGCAGGGCACCGGCCAGTATCTTGGTCCGACCCACGAACCCTGGGTCGCGGACGCCTCGGAGGCCGAGATCACCGCGCGCCTGGTCTCGGACGCCGACACGGGCATCGGCGAGACCGGCATCCGGGCCGGGATCCTGGGGGAGATAGGCACGTCCGATCCCGTCCGCCCCGAGGAGATGCGCATCTTGCGTACGGTGGCCGCGGCGGCACGCGAGACCGGTCTCGCCATCTCCGTCCATCTTCATCCGTGGGGTCACGAGGGTCCGGCGGTGCTGCGAGCTCTGGAGGCCGCCGGCGCACCGCCGGAGCGTGTCGTCCTGGGCCACCTCACGACCGCCATCGACCGGCCTGATGAGCTGCGCGCCATGGCGGACCGGGGTGTCGTCCTCGGCTTCGACCTGTTCGGCTTCGATCACTCCCTCCTCGGCCTGGGGCGCTGGCCGCCTTCGGACCACGATGTCGCGGCCACCATCGTCGGCCTCGTCGAGGATGGGTATGGCGACCGCATCGTCCTCGGCCAAGACGTGGGTGTCCGGACGCGCCTGCGACGTTGGGGCGGCTGGGGCTACGGTCATCTTCTCGAGCACGTCGGGCCCCTCCTGCGCGAGCTCGGCATCGCCGACGCGGCCCTGGAGGCGTTGCTCGTCACGAATCCTGCCCGGCTGCTGGAGGCACGACCCGGATGACCAGGCACGACCTCGTGATCGCAGGGGGGACGGCCATCGATCCGGCCAGCGGCTTGCACGACCGCCGGGATGTGGGCATCGCCGCCGGCCGTATCGCAGCAATCGAGGAGCACATCGCGGGCGCGTCGGCCGACGCCGTCATCGATGGGCGAGACGCACTCGTCGTCCCGGGGCTGGTCGATCTGCATGTGCACGTCTATCCGGGCGTGGCCGATCTGTCCGTCGAGGGCGACCCGACCTGCCTCGGCCGCGGCGCGACCACCGTCGTGGACGCGGGATCCGCGGGCGCCAATACGTTCCCGGGATTCCGGCGCTGGATCGTGGCCCCCAGCCGCGGCCGGATCCTCGCCTTCTTGAACATCAGCGCCATGGGCCAGATCGATCCGTTCCTCGGTGAGCTCCACGACCTGCGCTTCGCGGACCCGGAACGGGCGGCCGCGGTCGCGCTGGCGAACCCCGACGTCATCATCGGCTTCAAGGTGCGGCTGTCGGAGATGCTGGCCGGGCCCAACGGCCTGATCGGCCTGGAGCGTGCCATCGAGGCCGGCCGCGCGACGGGACTTCCGGTGATGGCCCACATCGGCGGCACGCCCTTCGATATCGAGGAGGTCCTGGGCCGTCTGCGGCCTGGTGACATCGTCACCCACGCTTACACGGGCTGGCAGCCCGGCGCCATCGTCAGCGACGCCGGCCGCCTGGTGCCGGGCGCACGCGAGGCGCGGGTGCGTGGCGTCCGGTTCGACGTCGGCCATGGCGCAGGCAGCTTCACCTGGCCGGTCGCCGAAGCGGCACTCGCGGACGGCTTCCGGCCCGACACCATCAGCTCCGACCTGCATCGCTTCAACATCGCTTCGCCGGTCCATGATCTGGCCACGACCCTATCGAAGTTCCTGCTGCTTGGCCTCCCCCTCGACGAAGTCATCAAGATGGCCACGACGGCGCCCGCCGCATCGCTCGGTCCGGCCGGGTCGTCACTCGGCACGCTCGCCATCGGGGCGGAGGCAGACGTGACGGTCCTGCGCCTCGAGGACGGGCACTTCCAGCTCACCGATTCGGCTGGCATGATCCGGGAGGCTCGCCAGCGGCTGGTGCCGGTCGCCGTGGTTCGCGCCGGACGCCGCTTGCCCATCGTCCCCCTCGTCGCGGAGAAGCCGATCGGGATCAGTCCCGGCTGACGGGCTCGATGCGGCCGGAGGCGGCGCTCCGATACATCGCGTCGAGGATCTCGACCGCGCGGGCTCCGAGAGAGGCCGACGACGGGTTCTCGGTCGTGTGCCCCAGAGCCAGGTCGACGACCCGGTCCGTCACCCGCTCGAAGCTCCAGCGGACATCCTCGTCACTGAGCGTCGGGGTCACATCGTCGGCACCCATCGAGCGCGCCACGCGTGGAGCGGCCATGTCCAGAACGACCTGGCCGCGCCGGCCGGTGATGCGGATCGTCAGCTGGTGCCGGTTCCCGAACGTGCCGCTCGGCAGCGACGCTCCACCGATCGAGCCGATGGCGCCGCCCTCGAAGCGCACCACCAGCGCGTCATGGAGCTCCACACTAGCGCCCGGGCCGTGCGTGAAGGCGGCGACCTCTGTGGCGCGCAGCTCCGGCAACAGGTGCGCCACGAGCCCCAGCGCGTGGGTCAACTGGCCCTGGCCGTAGCCGCCGCCAGACACCTGCGGATCCGACCAGGTCTCGCCGCGGGGAAGCGGCACGTCAGCATCGCCGAGGTATGTCTCGCCGTCCGACAGGAGGTCGCGGACGACGGTGGCCATCTCGACCGCGACGTGCTCCACCTCGCCGATGCCGGCGGGATCCTCGATCAGGCGGCGAGCCACCCGCGAGATGCCCATCTCGTTCCAGGCGTAGCACAAGACGACGTGGCGGCCACGATCGCGCGCCAAGCGGTCGATGGCCCACGCGTCGGCGGGCTCGATGGTGAATGGCTTCTCGGCGAGGACGTGGCAGCCCGCCTCGAGGGCCGCGCGAGCCTGCTCGGCGCGCAGCGCCACGGGACCTGTCAGGGCAACGATGTCCGGCCGCGCCTCGATGACCGCGCGCCAGTCCGTGGTCGCCTGGGCGAAGCCGAACCGGGCCTGCAGCGCCGAGAGCTGCTCTTGGTCGCGACGATTGACGATGAGCGGCTCGATCTCAGGGCGTCGCAGGAAGGCCGGGATGTGGGCGAAGGACGCCCAGGCGCCGGCGCCGATCACGCCGAGTCGGAGGCGCATCTCCGTGCCGCCACCGCTGGGATCGCTCACGTCATGATCCAGCCACCGTTGACGTCGATCGTCGCGCCGGTGATGTAGCTCGCTTCATCCGACGCGAGAAAGCCGACGACCCGCGCGATCTCGATCGGCTCGGCGAAGCGGCCGAGCGGCAGGATAGCGGTCAGCGCAGCGCGCTCCTCCTGGGTCAGGTGGGCGGTCATGAAGCCCTCCACGGCGCCAGGCGCGACGGCGTTCGCCGTGACCCCATAGCGTCCGTAGTTACGGGCGAAGTTCTTCATCAAGGTGATGACCCCGGCCTTGGCAGCGTTGTAGACCGCTGAGTGGGAGACGCCGCCGGTGCGCGCCCCGACGCTGGAGATGCCGATGATCCGACCCCAGCCGTTGGGGCGCATCGCCTCGGCGGCGGCCTGGGAGAGGAAGAAGACGGCGCGCAGGTTCACGCCGGTCTGAAGGTCGTAGTCCTCCATGGTCACGTCGGGAAGTGGATGTGTCGGCACGTAGACCGCCGCGTTGTGGACCAGGATGTCGAGGCGACCCTCGGTGGCCAGGATGTCAGCCACGATCCCCGCAGGGACGGCCGGGTCCAGCAGGTCTGCGGCGATAACGCGCTCCATCGGACCAGGGTCCTGCTTTAGCACGTCCAGGCCGACGACGCGGTGGCCAGACTCGGCCAGGACCTCGGCCATCGCGCGGCCCATGCCCCGAGCGCTGCCGGTGACGAGGGCGACACGAGGCTCGTTCATGTGCGACTCCCGGTAGAGAGAAGTCTCGGCCCCGCCCTGGGGGTAGACGGGGCCGAGAGGGCCATGGTTCTTCGCTCCCCGCCGATCAGCAGGCGGAGGTCCCTTCTGAACGTGACCGGTCAGATCCGATAGAGGCGTTCGGCGTTCCGATACAGCATCCCTTCCTGCTCCTCCCGGCTGAAGCCGGCCTCGGCGATGATCCTCCGGTAGGCGTCGGTCTGCTCGAGGTAGGTGGCGTAGAGGATGTCCACCGGCCAGTTCGTGCCGAACATGATCCGGTCGGGGCCAAAGGCCTCGATGCAGTGGAGCACCCAGGGCCGGATCGATTCGATGGTCCAGTGGTTGTCCGCCATGCCGAAGCCTGACACCTTGCAGGCCACGTGCTCGACCTCACCGAGCGCCGACATCTCGGACTGCCACTGTGCGAAGTACTCATCGTCGCGCTGCACGGGGAAGCCGGCGTGGCCCAGGATGACCGGGACATCCGGGTTGGCGGCAGCGACATCGCGGCCGGACAGGATCTTGCCCGGCGAGGCATTGAGCTCGTAAGAGAGCCCGCGCTTGCCGAGTGCCGCATAGCCGGTCTTGAACGCCGCGGTGTCGGCGTCGTCCGGATGGGCCCTGATGCGCACGCCGCGGACCCGGTCGGACGCTGCCAGGTGCTGGTCGAGCTTCCCCTCGGCGCCGTCCGCCTCGATGTCGCAGAACACGACCAGGGCGTTCGGGAAGCCGAACTCCTTGCCTACCTGCTCCAGCCAAACAGTCTCCTCGAGCGCGTCGGGGCCGGCGTATGCGGCT
>JALZLU010000477.1 GCA_030858685.1 Chloroflexota bacterium
CCGACCCCGGCCAAGGGCGCCGGCCCGCTGATGACGCCGGCGGTGCGCACACGCTGCGGTAGCGCCCAGGCGCAGGCCAGCGCGTACGGTCCGCCGCCGGACCAGCCCAGCACGTCGAAGCGCTCGATCTCCAGGGCATCAGCCAGGACAGCCACGTCGGCCGGCCAGTCCAGCATCCGCCTGCCTGGGAGTCGGGTCGACGCGCCGATGCCCGGACGATCCACCGCGATGAGGCGAACGCCCAGCCGTTCGGCGATGGAGTCGTCGGGATGCCTGATGACGCGCGAGGAACCGAAGCCGTGGAAATAGATGACCGGCACCCCGTCGGCGGCACCGACATCCTCGTAACCGAGCGTCCGCCCGTCGGCCAGAGCGATGGTGCGCACGTTTCGTTGCGGTCTGAGCACGCGCGTCGGCACGACGGCGGGAAGTGTCGAGTCGGCGACGGCGACGGCGACGGGGACGAAAGGCGTTGGGCGAGGTCGGATGACTCGATCTCCTGTCGGCCACGGAGCGGCGCCGCCTTGCTGGCTGGCCGCTCTGCCGCAAGGTACCATCCATGGCATCCCCAGCGTCACCTTCGAGGGAAATCCGTGAGAAGCGCCTGGAACGCCGTCATCGCGGAAGGCGTGGGCACGTTCCTCTTCCTCTTCGTGGCCCTGGGCGCGGCGGTCACGGCGGAAGTCTCCGACGCTGGTCTCATCCGCGTGGCACTGGCCACCGGGTTGGCGCTGGTCGTGCTCATCCCCACTTTCGCCCCGGTCTCCGGTGCGCACTTCAACCCGGCCGTCACCTTCGGCGTCTGGCTGGTGGGCAACATCGACGGGCGTCGAGCGCTGGCCTACGTGCTGGTCCAGGGCATGGCCGCCATCGTGGCCGCCGCAGCGCTGCTGCCCGTGTTCGAGATCACGAGCGGACTGGCCCGACCAACGCTCGGTCCCCGCATGGACCCGTTGACCGGCGTCGGTGTCGAGGCGGTGCTCACCGCCGTGCTGTTCGTGTCCGTCGTGGGGACGGCCATCGACGCGCGCGCGCCGAAACTCGGCGCACTGCTTATCGGCCTCGCTGTGGCGGCCGGCATCCTGATGGGCGGGCCGCTCACCGCGGCAGCCATGAACCCCGCTCGCTGGCTTGGCCCGGCGATCGTGACCGGGGACCTGGGCAACGCGCAGGTCTGGATCATCGGCCCGCTGATCGGCGCCGGCGCCGTGGCGCTGTTCTACCGATATGTGCTGCTGCCCGTGGCTGATGTGGCTCGGACCCCGGGCAGGCCGACACCGGACGATGGAGTCGACCGAGTCGAGTGACCCGCGTACGATCGTCGACCTTCTGCGGCGACCCTACGCGTCCGGCTTGAGCCCTGTCGTGCGGCGCATCTCCTGGATGGCTGCGAACTGCTCCGTGAACTCGCCGCGCACGGCTGTCAGCTGCTCGTCCGAGAGGTCCATCTCCTTGGCGATCTGGTTCAGTTCGGCGCTCTCCTCGGCCGTGATGGAGCCTTCGGCCGCACCCACCGCGAATGCGCAACGGAGTAGTGAGAGTCGCTGATCCTCGCTGGAGATCTGGCGGAACTCGCGCGTGCCCAGGTAGTCCTCCGTTCCGCCGTACAGCTCGTTCTGGCTGCGCGCGATCTGGACCACCAGCACGGCCTGGGGCTCCGGCAGCCCGCCGACGTCCATCACGGTGCGCTCCATCAGCGCGATCTCGTCGTCGCTGACGAGCAGGTCGGCATGCGCCGTCCGGCCAAGTACGTAGGCGAAGCCCGCCACGAAGCGCCGTTGGTCTTCGGGCAGGGCCTCCATCGCCGCCACGATGCGGCGCACCGTAGCGGTGTCCGTAGTGGCTGCCGCATCCCGAGCGGGTCGGGGGGCGAGATCAGGCTCGTTGCCGAGCCCGAGAAAGCGTCGAAGCACCATGCGCGGAGGATGCCACAGGGCGGCGAGGCCGGTGTCCGACCGCCCTTCGGAAGCGGCTACGATGCGCACCATGCCCACGACCTCGACTCGCACGGTCTTCCGCGGCGGACGCATCTTCGATGGCACGGGATCAGCCCCGGCGAAGGCTGACCTGGTCGTGGAGAGCGGGCGGATCGTCGATATCGGCGCGGGCCTGGACGGCGACGAAGCAGTGGAGCTCGATGGTCGGACGCTGCTGCCCGGCATGTTCGACTGCCACACGCACGTGATGCTCAGCCACATCGACCTCTGGCGTCAGGTCCAGACGCCCTTCTCGTTCCAGTTCTACGAGGCGGCGGCCAACCTGCTGGCCACGCTGCGCATCGGCATCACCACGGTGCGCGACGCCGGTGGCGCGGATCTTGGCGTGAAGGAGGCCGTGGCGAAGGGCCTCATCCCGGGGCCGCGGATGCGCATCTCCATCCGCATGCTGTCGCAGACCGGTGGTCACGGCGACGACTGGTACGTCTCGGGCGTGGAGGTGCCGACGCCGTTCGGGATGGAGCATCCGGGGGCGCCGTCCGGCCTGGTCGATGGACCCGATGAGGTGCGACGGGCCGTCCGGGCGATGATCCGGGCAGGCGCCGACGTGATCAAGGTGGCGACCTCGGGGGGAGTCCTCTCCCCTCGCGACGACCCGCGCCACGCACACTTCCGCGAGGACGAGCTGGCCGTGCTGGTGGCGGAGGCTACCGCGGCGGGCATCCCGGTCATGGCGCATGCCCAGGCCACGGACGGCATCAAGAACGCGGTCCGTGCCGGCATCCGTTCCATCGAGCATGGCATCTACCTGGACGATGAGGCCATCGAGCTGATGCTCGCGCGTGGCACGTACCTGGTGCCGACGCTGATGGCGCCGCGCGGCGTGCTTGATGCGGCCGCGGCCGGGGCGTCCATCCCGGCGGAGTCGGTGGCGAAGGCGAAGCAGGTCGTGGGCATCCACCGTGAGTCGTTCCGTCGCGCCGTGGCGGCCGGCGTGAGGATCGCCATGGGCACCGACTCGGGCGTCACCCCGCACGGCCAGAACCTGCGCGAGCTTGCGCTCATGGCGGAGGGCGGCATGGAGCCGGCGGCGGTCCTTGTCGCGTCCACGTCCGCGGCAGCC
>JALZLU010000001.1 GCA_030858685.1 Chloroflexota bacterium
CACGCATCCTGCGGCGACAGCGGATAGAACGACCCCGCCAACAGGACACCCACGAGCCTGAGGGGCGCGTCCAAGTCGATCCGGCGAAGGACTGCCTGTGCCTGGAGCTTCATCAGGACCCCCCATCGGCGGGCGTCCCGCCATCGTCGTGCGTCACGTAGGCGCCGTCGCGGTATACGTACCAGACGCGCTGGCCGTCGACGGCCGCCATGGCCTGCCGCCGAGAGATCACAACAAGCGGGTAGGTCCCACGCAGCATGGCCTGAACGGCAGCTTCGATGGGCTCTTCGGGAGACTCCCGAACCAGTCGCTCGACCTGGACCACGAAGCTGTGATCATCGCGTGGAAAGCAGAGTACGCGAGTCCCATCGGGCATCGCGCTCCCTTCTTGCGCCCTGTGGCGGGGCGCGGCCCGGAAACACCTGGATCCCTGATCGCAAAGACTTTGCAGGATCGCGGATCGGTGGCTCGCCGGGAGCCGAGCATAGCACGCGAGTCAAAGAGGTCGTCTGCGGTATCCACGATGCGAGGGCGCGGGGTCAGTAGTTCCGGTCCACCGCGGCGCGGGCAACCTTGACGGCGATGCTCCCGCCGGGGATGAGCAGGCCCGCAGTATCGGCGCCGATGTCGAACAACGACTCGCGGCTGACCATCTTCTTCAGCCGCGGCATCAGCGACTGGCCCTGGCGCACCTGGCCGGTCAGGCCGTCGATCTCCACCACGCCACGCTTGTCCTTGGGCGTCCAGTGGAACTCGTAGGCATAGACGGGGCGGTAGTACAGGTCCGTCTTCTCCAGGACCAGCGACTCCTCCTCCACCGAGTCGGCCTGCACCGGCTTCATCATCTCGCCCAGCAGCTTGCGCACCACGAATGAGGCGCGCTGCTCGGGCGGCACCACGATGGTCTCGTCCGCGCTCAGTGTGGCCGGGTCGGTCACCTCCGACGAGGGCCCCGTGATCATGGCCTGAGCATCAGCCACCGGCGCGCCGCTCACGCCGTCACTGAAGACCTGATGGGCGAACTCATCGAGACAGCTCTCCAGCACGGAGATCGTGAAGCTCGGTGCCGCCTTGGTCGATCCCTGCACCGGATACGTGGTGCCGTTGACCGTCACCTCGCGCACCTCCGGCGCGCTGGCCGGAATGGCGTAGTCGCGAGTCCGCCCGTAGACGTATCGCGCGCGAGCGGCGGCGTGCCAGAAGGGCTCCAGGCGTCGCTGCGCCTCGACCACCGTGATGTCCTCGGGCTTTGGCCGCTGCAGCAGGTTGCCCAGGCCGCCCCCGAATGCCTGGGTCCGACGGTCCATGGCGCGCTGACGGATCTCGTCGGGCGACAGCCGCTCCTGCAGCAGGAAGATCCGCTCCGCCGCCAGCTGGATGTCCATCAGTCGCTCCCTCGTCTTCGCTGGCCCGGGCTGGATGCCCGGGGCGAACACTATCCCCCGGACAGCAGCCGCGGCAACTCGCGCATGTCATCGAAGACGACCGTGCCGGGACCGGCCAATCGCTCGGGGGGCGTCAGTCCGCCGCCGTAGGCGAAGGCGCGCATGCCCGCCGCACGGGCCGCCTCGACGCCGAATCGACTGTCCTCCACCACGGCACAGTCCACCGGCTCCACGCCCATCTGCCTCGCCGCATGGAGGAACAGGTCCGGCGCCGGCTTGCCGTGTGCCACTTCCGTGGCGCTGAAGATGCGACCCTCGAAGCGATCCCAGAGGCCGGTCAAGCCCAGCGTGAACCGCATCTTCTCGTGGCCGCCGCTCGAGGCCACGCAAGTCAGCGTGTCACCCGCGTCCAGCGCGTCGAGTGCCTCGAGCACACCGTCTACCGGCTTCAAGTGGAGCGCGAACGCGTCGCGGTAACGCCGCTGGAAACCATCTTCCCAGCCAGGCTCGAGCGGTCTTCCCAGGTACCTCTCGATCTCCGCCACCATGAAAGCGTGCGTGCGGCCCATGAAGCGCTCCACCACCTCATCGTTGGTGAGCCGCCAGCCGAGCTCGGCGAGCACCTCCGTATCGACGCGCATGGAGATGGGCTCCGAGTCCACGAGGACTCCGTCGCAGTCGAGGATGACCAGCTCGAAGGGGATGGTCACCGGGCCAGCCTGCCGATGTCCACGCGGTGGCTCTCGCCCACCAACGTCACATGGACGGGACGTACGCGGGGTCGAGGTACTTGTCGGGATCCTCGTCGAAGTCGAGCTTGCAGCCGCGGCCACAGAAGTAGTGGTCGGTGCCCGCGTGGTTACTGTGCAGCCCCTTGGCGGTGGCGCTCTCCGGCTCCACGCTCATGCCGCAGACCGGGTCGGTGGCTGTCTGTGCCTGTTCCATCGGGTTCCATCCTCCTCGTGATCGTGCCTTGCTGAACGGCGCTCAGGGCGCCGCATCCATCATGCCGTGACCAGGACCCTCGCCACCGGCCATCGTGCGCTCCGGCGCGAAGTTGATGGCGGCCGCGCCGATGGCGATGGCTGCCACCGCGATGACCGCCAGATAGCCGGCGTCGCGCAGTCGCTGAGTGAGCGGTGGGTGCAGGATGGCATCCACGGACGCCGGGCGGCGGAACGTGCGCAGGCGCAGCGCATTGGTGACGACGCTGACACTCGACGCAGCCATCGCCGCGGCAGCCAGGATCGGGTCGAGCAACAGACCTGTGAATGGATACAGCAGGCCCATGGCCACGGGGATGAGCAGCACGTTGTAGCCGAAGGCCCAGACCAGGCCCTGCCGGATGGTCGACACGGTGCGACGCGAGAGCGCGATGGCCGTCACCACGCCGCGCACGTCGCCACCCACGAGCGTCATGTCCGATGCCGCGATGGCCACGTCCGTGCCGGTGCCGATAGCGATGCCCAGCTCGGCCTGGGCCAGCGCGGGAGCGTCGTTGATGCCGTCGCCGACCATGGCCACGACCTTGCCCTGAGACTGCAGCGAGCGCACCTGCTCGGCCTTCTCGTCCGGGAGGACCTCGGCCATGACGTGCTCGATGCCCAATTGCTGGGCGATGGCAGCGGCCGTCCGGCGATCGTCACCGGTCAGCATCCAGACCTCCAGCCCGAGCGCCGAGAGCTGTTGCACGGCCTCACGCGAACCCGGCTTGACCGTGTCGGCGATGCCGATGAGGCCGGCCGGACCGCCGTCGATGGCCACGAAGACAGGCGTGGCGCCTTCCGACGCAAGGATTCCCGCCTGCTCCTCGAACACTTCGAAGTCGATGCCCAGCTGGCGCATGTAGCCGCCGCTACCGACCGCCACGGCACGATCCTCCACGATGGCCTGGAGCCCGCGACCGGCGATGGCCTCGAACTCGCCCGCGTTGGGGACGTCCAGGCCCGACTCCTCCGCCCGCGCCACGATGGCCTCGGCAAGCGGGTGCTCGGATCCTCGCTCGGCGGATGCGGCCAGCCGCAGCAGGTCGGTCTCGGACCAGCCCGCTGCGGGCACGACCTGGGTGACGGCGGGACGGCCGCGCGTGAGCGTGCCGGTCTTGTCCAGGACGATGGCGTCGATGCGGCGCGCCTGCTCCAGCGCCTCGCCATCGCGGATGAGGATGCCGTTCTCGGCCGCCTTGCCCGTGCCCACCATGATGGCCGTCGGTGTGGCCAGACCCAGCGCGCAGGGGCAGGCGATGATGAGCACCGCGACGGCCGTGGCGATGGCGATGGACATCGAGGGCTGCGGACCGAAGAGGAGCCAACCGGCGAAGGTGAGCGCGGCGACCACCAGGACGATGGGCACGAAGTAGCCCGACACGGTGTCGGCCAGGCGCTGCATCGGCGCCTTGGAGCCCTGGGCCTCTTCCACAAGACGGACTATCTGCGCCAGGGTCGTGTCGGCGCCGACCTTGGTGGCCTCGAACAGGAAGCTGCCGGTGCGGTTGAGCGTGGCGCCGATGACGCCGTCGCCGGGTGCCTTCTCCACGGGCAGGCTCTCCCCGGTGAGCATGCTCTCGTCCAGGGTGGAGCGGCCCTCACGGACGATGCCGTCGACGGGCACCTTCTCGCCGGGCCGGACTCTGACCAGCTCGCCCACGCGGACGTCCTCGATGGGCACGTCGACCTCGCGCCCGTCGCGGACCACGCGGGCGGTGCGCGCCTGAAGACCCATCAGTGCGCGGATGGCCGCGCCCGTCTGCTTCTTGGCGCGTGCCTCCAGCCATCGGCCGAGCAGGATCAGCGCGATGATGATGGCGGCCGTCTCGAAGTAGAGCGCCAGCGGGAGACCAAGGCTCTGGGCGACGGTGGGCCAGAGCGTCACGAAGGCGCTGTAGCCATAGGCCACGGTGGTACCGACCGCCACGAGCGTGTTCATGTTGACGCTGCCGTGGCGTCCGGCAGCCCACGCGGCGCGATAGAAGACGCCGCCCGCCCAGAACTGGACGATGGTCGCCGCGATGAGCAGGACCGGTGCCACGATGGCCATCTCGATGCCAAGAGGCACGTACATCAGGGCCATCATCCCGAGGCCGATAGCCAGACTCACCGTCCAGCGGCGCTGGAGCTGGTCCATCTCGGCGGCATGCGCGCGCTCGCGCGGATCGACCTCGACGGCGGCGGCTCGCGCCGGGGCCACGACGGCCGCCTCCGGCTCACGCACGCTATAGCCAGCGCGCTCGACGGCGGCCCGCAGCGCCGCTGCATCGGCCTTCGTCGGATCGAAGCGGACGGTCGCCCTCTCGGTGGCCAGGTTGACGTTGGCGTCGGTCACGCCGGGCACCTGTCCCAGGTGGCGCTCGATGCGCCGCACACAGCTGGCGCAGGTCATCCCTTCCACGGCCAGGCTCTCGTGTGCCAGGCCGCCATCGAGGTATTCGATGGGCGTAGTGGCAGCCTGATGAGGTGCCGCAGCAGGGGGCGCCGCTGGTCGCCGTTGCTCCTCGGGCCGAACCGCATAGCCGGCCCGCTCCACCGCGGCCACTAGCTCAGGGATCCCGGTCGCGGCCGGATCGAACGAGACACTGGCGCGCTCCGTGGCCAGGTTGACGCTGACCTCGCTCACGCCGGGCACCTTGGCCACGTGACGCTCGATGCGCCGCACACAGCTCGCACAGGTCATGCCCTCGACGGCCAAGGAGGCCCGCTCGGGTGTCGTGACTCGGTCGGTCATGGTGTCTTCATCGGGGTCTGGTCTCCTGGGCCTCGCACAACTGCGACCCTATACTCCCAGGTAGTATACCTTGATCGACTCAGGTCGACGCCGCTGCGCCATGGTGAGGCTGTGACAGCAGCCAACCGCTGGGGCGCCTCCAAGCCCGCTTTGTGTGATGCTACGACACCCCTGTCGTAACGGGTTCACGACCGCACTGAGGCAACCACATGAATATCCGTTTCCGCACGCCGCTTCTCGGCGCCGCGCTCTTCATCATGCTGGCCGCTTGCGCAGGCACAGGAGGAGGCCCAGGCGGCTCGCCTTCCGGGGCGCCAGATCCGGGCACGCCAGCGAGTGCCTCCGATGCTGCCGCCAGCGCTTTCGATCAGGCCTTCATCGACATGATGGTCCCGCACCACCAGTCGGCGACCGAGATGGCCCAGCTGGCGCAGGAGCGAGCAGAGCATGACGAGCTGGTCACGCTGGCCGGGGAGATCATCGCTGCTCAGGACGCGGAGATCACGCAGATGCACGACTGGCGTGAGGAGTGGTTCGGCAGCCCCGAGACACCGCCCATGGATGCCATGCCCCTCCTGCCCGGCATGGACATGGGCGGCATGGACATGGGCGACGGCGCGACCATGGACATGACCACGGATATCGAGGAGCTGCGCGACGCCGATCCCTTCGACCTGGCCTTCCTCGAGGCCATGACGGCTCACCATGAGCAGGCCATCGAAGCTGGCACGATCGCCCTGGAGGAGTCCGAGAGCGCGGAGATCCGCTCACTCGCCGAGGAGATCATCAGCTCCCAGCAGGCCGAGATCGCACAGATGAGTGAGTGGCGCTCCGAGTGGTACCCCGAGGAGGACTGA
>JALZLU010000036.1 GCA_030858685.1 Chloroflexota bacterium
CTGCAAGGGCTGGTCGGACACGCTGTGGTCGTCCCGTGGGCTCCGGGTACACACTGATCCCAGCCGCTGAGTGCTCGCGCAGGTCGCGACATCGGTGCCGCAGCAGGGAGAAGAGCCATGGACGACACGACGCGGTCTGACGACCCGCAGGCCCGCCAGGATCCGGAGGGCGAGGATCGTCACGGCACCCCGTTCGGGCTGGAGAGCTCGATCCCCGGCGTCGGTGTCCACGGCGCGGAGGACGAGCAGGTACGCCCGCCGTCGGCCGGGGAGCAGAGCGAAGAGTCAGCCACCGACGATGAGGCGCCGCCGCTGACGTGAGCGCCATCCAGGCCACCAGCGACCTGTGGTGGAAGAACGCCATCGTCTACTGCGTCGACGTTGGGTCCTTCCTTGACACCAACGCTGACGGCGTCGGCGATCTGCAGGGCCTGACTCAGCGGTTGGACTATCTGGCGGGCCTTGGCGTCACCTGCCTCTGGCTGCAGCCCTTCTATCCGTCACCCCGACGGGACAACGGCTACGACATCACCGACTACTACGCAGTCGACGCGCGCTACGGTTCGCTGGGCGACCTCGTCGAGTTGGTGCGCACGGCGCGTGAGCGAGGTATCCGGGTCATCGCGGACCTCGTGGTCAACCACACCTCCATCGACCACCCCTGGTTCCAGGCTGCCGGCGATCGCGGATCGCCGTTCCATGACTACTACGTCTGGGCCGACGAGCGTCCCGCGGACGCCCACGAAGGCGTGATCTTCCCGGGCAGCCAGGAGTCCATCTGGTCGTACGACAAGCGGGCGGACCGCTGGTACATGCACCGGTTCTATGACCACCAGCCCGACCTCAACATCGCCAACCCGGTCGTCCGCGACGAGATCCACAAGGTCATCGGCTTCTGGCTGGAGCTTGGCCTGTCGGGCTTCCGGGTGGACGCCGTCCCTTTCCTGATCGAGCAGGAGGGTATCGAGAACGAGGCCAGCGCCGATCCCCACGACTACCTGCGGGACCTGCGGGCGTTCATGTCGCGCCGCCGAGGTGACGCGGTACTCCTGGCCGAAGCGAACGAGCCGGCCGACAAACTGGCTCTCTTCTTCGGCGACGAGCACGGCGATCAGATGCACGTCCTCTTCAGCTTCATCGGTAATCAGGCCATGTACCTCTCGCTGGTGCGTGGCGACGCACGGCCGGTGGCCAAGGCGATCCGAGCGTTGCCCGCACCGCCACCCGCCGGGCAGTGGGGCTCCTTCGTTCGGAATCACGACGAACTTTCGCTGGACAAGCTGACGGACGCCGAGCGTGAGGAGGTCTTCGCGGCGTTCGCGCCGGATCCCGACATGCGCCTCTTCGAGCGTGGCATCCGCCGCCGCTTCCCATCCATGGTCGAGGGCGACCGGCGGCGGATGGAGTTGATGTACGCGCTCATGTTCGCCCTGCCCGGCACGCCCGTGCTGTTCTACGGCGAGGAGATCGGCATGGGCGATGACCAGTCACTCGAGGGACGCGATGCGGTCCGGACCGGCATGCAATGGGCGGCCGAGCCAGGTGGCGGTTTCTCACAGGCCCCGCGTGCGGCCATGCAACGACCTCCCGTCGAGGGCGGACCGTTCGGCTACGAACGACTCAACATGGCGCGGCAACGGGAGGACCCCAGATCCTTCCTCAATTGGATGGAGCGTCTCATCAGGACCCGGCGTGAGTGGCCGGAGATCGGCTGGGGAGCGTGGCGGATCCTGGCGCCGGGTGATGATGCGGTGCTGGCACTGGCCACGGATTGGCAGGGCGGCGAGGTGGTGACGATCCACAACGTGGCGGCGCGAGAGGCGGCGGTGCGACTGAAGATGCCTGGCGCCTCGGACGCGCGACCGTGGCAGCACATTCTGGGGCCGCGAAGCCGCGCCCGAGGTCCGCGTGTCGATGGCGGGACGCTCGACCTGGCCCTCGGGCCGTACGAGTGCCACTGGTTCGGCCGTCGCGCCGCCTGACCGGTCCCGAGTAAGGCAAGGGATCCGTAGGCCGGGTCAGCTTTGAGGTAGGGCATCGGCCAGCGATGGGGTAGCTGCCCGATGGCTGCGGATTGGCGCGAGCGCAGAGTCTGCTCAGCGACCGATGAACGGTCGGGGTCCACGAAAGGGAACGAGCAGATGCACCCCGTCATCCAGTACGAGATCGCCAAGATGCGCGTCCAGGAGCTGCACGAGGAAGCGGAGCGCGAGCGGCTCATCCGCCTGGCTGCGCACGATCGGCAGCGGGGCGTCGAGTGGACCGGCTTCGGCAGCTGGCTCCGCGCCCGTCTCTTCGGTTCAGTCCAGCCGCAGCCGAAGGGAACTGAAGCCACTGCCTGACTCGGCTGCGCTTGGCATGACTCTGGCGGTCGGTGGGTCCTGGGGCATCCACCGACCGCTTTCTCATGCACACACAGGACTAGGATGTGCTCCTAGTGGCCCAGCCATCACGGCCACCCAGGGAGGACGCGACGATGCACCAGCAGATCCGCCTCAAGCTCACCAAGCCGGGCAGCACGGACACGCCGGGAGCGATGCGTGCCGAGGCCATACGGACCGATCCCAGCGAGCTGCCTGTCGACGCCCTTGTGTCGCTGCTTGAGAGATTGGACGAGCTGGGCTACAACCTTCGCGCGGCTGGCGGCCACGCCATCGAAGGCTCCGGAGAATTCGTCTTCGCACTGGATGACGCGACGCATGACATCAGCGAATCCTGTGCCGAGAAGCTGCGGGATCTGGGATACCTCGACGTGGTGGTGCTGGAGCCGGAAGTCCTGGAGATCCCGGACGAGAAGGGAGCCTTGGCAGAGGCCCTGCGTCGGGCGAGCCAGCCCGGACGGCTGGTCCAGGAGATCTACGTCGGCACGGCGGACCCGAAGACGAAACTGGTGCCTGTCGCGGTCACCACCATCCAGCTGTCCGATAGCGACGTGAAGGCGAACGAGTCGAGCTGAAGGAGTCTCCTTCAGGGACGGTCGCTCAAGGGCGGCGCGCCGTCGTCGCCGGCATCCGCGGAACCCGCCAGTCCAAGGCGGGCCGCCACCATGGCCGCCTCCACGCGGTTGGAGACATCCAGCTTGTCAAGGATGTGCGTCACGTGTACGCCGGCCGTCTTGCGCGTGATGAAGAGCCTCTCGGCGATCTCGCCGTTGCTCAGCCCCTGCGCCACGAGTCTGAGGACCTCGATCTCGCGAACGGACAGGCCTGACGGACGGCTGGCTGGCTCCCGTCGCGGGTCCATCCCCTGTCGGTCGGCGTCGCCCGGGACGCGGGCTGTGGCGCCCGCAGCCAGGGACACCCGAGCACGCACGGCAAGCTCCTCGATCCGGCGACGCAGCGGTGCTGCTCCCAGCCCCTGCGCGCTGGAATGTGCCTGCAACAATGCCGCCTGAGCGGCGCCTCGGACGCCGCGCGCCCGCAACTCCGCCTCGGCTCCCCGGAATCGCGCATAGGCCGCGAGATAGGGCTCGGGTAGGGCGTCGAATCGATCGGCCGCGGCCAGCCACCCATCAGGCTCCGTGACACCCTCCAGCCGCTCCGATTCGGCAGCCACCAGATCGAGGAGCGGCCCGAGTACTGGATCCGGAAGTCGCGCGGACATCGTGGAGGCCACCTCCTGCCACGATCGGCCGATGTCCAGGGCACGCTGCACCACGCCCTTGTCGCGACCTGCCCGGCCGGCCTCGGCGAGTTCGGCCGCGGCCTGCACACCCAACGCCAGGAGCGGCGTCGCGGCGTATGGATCGGGCTCGTCGCGCAGGCCGTCGAGGCCGACTCCGACTACCTCCACCGCAGCCTGCGCCTCGTCCTCGCCCAGAAGAAGCTCGGCGCGACCCCGTGCGATGAACGCTGCCAGGTGGGGGTCCACATCGCCGACAGCCAGAGCCTCCGCCGTACCGAATCGCTCCCGGGCAGCTTGCGACTCACCCCGGAGCGCATGAAGCCGGCCACGCACGGCGGAGAGGTACACGGTCCCTCGTCCGGAAGGGTCGAGATCCCGGCCCTCGGCCAGCACGCTCGCCGCCTGGTCCCAGCGACCGAGCCGCAGCAATACGTCACCGGTGAGCGCCGCTAGGTCTGGACCATAGCGGCGTTCCAGGCCGAGCCGGCGCGCAGCCACTCGGCCCGCTGTGGCTTCGGCAAAGGCGGTCTCCAGCCTTCCCGCCTGTGCCAGGTTCAGAGCGAGATTGTGATGTGCCACGACCAGCATCTCGGGGGGTCCGGCTTCGACCGCCAGCTCGCGCGACCGCTCCAGCTCACGAAGTCCTTCGGACACCTCGCCCAGTGCGACCAGGTCGGAACCGAGCATGTTGCGCGCACGCGCTTCTTCTGAGCGAGCGCCCGTGGCCATCGCGCAGGCGATGGCCGAATCGCACACCCGGCGCGACTCCTCGTAGCGCCCGAGTCCCATCAGGGCGCCGCCCAGCGCGCCGAGCACGCGAGCGCGCTCGGCACTGGGTGGCTCCGCGGGGACCAGCC
>JALZLU010000307.1 GCA_030858685.1 Chloroflexota bacterium
GCCGGTGCTGTGGAGCAGACCAGCCCGTGGCGACGGCCTGGGACAGGGGGCCTGCACAGGCCTCGCGCCGCGCCTGGTCGGCGACCTCGTCGTCGGCCCCCATCAGGCATTCACGACCTGCTCGCCACGCCAGTCGCAAACCCTGCTCGTCCACGGCCACGAAGCGCTTCGTCATTTCGCCGCTGGAGTGGTCGTACTCGTTCCGCTGGACTTACCGTGCGTTCTTGTGGGCCGTGTCCGAGACGGCGGCCAGCCGACCGGTGCTGGACCGGCTGCTCGCGGACGTGGCCAGCGGGCTGATCCAGGCCGTCATCGTGTCGAAGGCACCGATCGGCTCGCCCGCGATGAACTGCTGCGCCTGAGAATCATGCGCGAACTGCCGCTCGTAGGGCGTGACCTTCATCGCCATGGACCGCCCAGGCATGGACCCGGAGTCCGACGAGGGCACACTGATGGACGGCATCCTGGGCATCTTCACCGCCTTTGAGCGCAAGCGCATCGCCCGGCGCACCAGGGCGGGCCTGAACGAGCGCGTTCAGTCTCGGGCCACGCCCGCGGGGACGTGGAACGGCTTCGTCGACCCAAGCCCCTGGCGGCTGATGTGGGCACTGGCGTGCGCAGCTGGCGGCTCCCTTCTGGTCTGGTTGCTCTGGCGCGACGCGGCTCCCGACAGAGGGGTGGCGTCCTTAATCGACGAGAAAGACCAGCAGGAGGAGCACGCCGATGCCCATCCGCGGTGGCCGGGTAGGTCCGATCGAAGCAACAGCAGCCGTCAGGTCGGGTGACTGCTCAGAGAGCGCAAAGCGCGCGACTGAACGTCCGCGACGCGAACCTTCGTCTCGTGCGACGCGCTCGACCGGCGATGTTCAGCAAGACCGCTGTCCCCTTCTTTACGGCCTGCGGGTGACCGTCGACCTCCTAGTCAGGAGTGGGGCTGGGGGGCGCGTCGCTGTCGGTCGGCAAGTCGTCGAAGCGCGAGGGCCAGCCCTGTAGATGGCAGAACGCCTCCCAGAGGAACTCCTTGGCGTGCTCCAGATCCAGAAACGCTGGACCCGGCAGGGACTGCAGGGCGTCTCGGAGCAGGTCGTTGCTCCAATAGGCCAGCCGCCCGATGCTCAAGCCGGTGCTGTCCGAGTTCGGCATGTCCAGCCCGAAGACGACGCGCCCGATGTCCTGCTTGCCCTTGCCGTTGCTGCTCTCGTACGGCAACAGGGCGATGAAGCGCTCGGGCTGCATGACGCACAGAACCTTCGTCAGCAGCACGACCCCCACGCCGTAGGTGCCCCCCTCCACCATGTCCGTGAGGCGGTCCTCCTCCTCGCCTGGACCACGGAGGAGGTGCTCGATCGTTTGGCGCAGGCTGGCAGCCGTCGACTCGGGGCCGTTCTCCTTCCAGCCCCTGTAGAAGGTGCCGAGGTTGCCCGGAGCGGCCATCGTCGGCGACGTAATGAAGGCCCAGAGGTCTTCCGGCGTTGCCTGAGTCAACCCGTCTGGGCTGAACATCGCCCTGTTCCGTGCCGCGTACTCGTGCACTGCTGGACTGGGCTCAGGCTGCCGCCGCAGATAGCGGTCCTTGTGGTCGGCCAGCTCGGCGACGGTGGCGCCTGGCACCTGCTCAACCGTGGGGAAGGCGGAGCGTGCCTCGGTGAGCGTCCGCACCCGTCGGCCGCTGGCCTTGCGCGGCGGAGGCGCAGCGGCCTGCGCCGCCATGAAGGCGGCAATCTCTGCGTCGCAGTTCGAGCAGCCCGGCGCCGGCCTGATGTGGTTGCAGGTCATGCCGGAACTATGCCGTCTGCGCTCACGGACAAGCCTGCACTGCGCGAAGCAAGGGCCCTTCACCGAAGGGTGGCGCCGCGGTTGAGCCGGGCTCTGCTGTCGCTCGACCCATCACTCGACCGGTTCTGGCCCGCAGAGGACGGGCCGCCACGTTCGTCGTGCAGTACGTCCTCATCTGCCGCTGACGGCGCTTCCGCTGACGGCGTCGCTGCCAAGAATGCCGCACCCGCCATGGTTTGACGTCCCCAGCGGCCTGCCCGCCGCGTGGGCCGCGCCCGGATACGGTCTCGCGCATGAGCAACCGGCCAGCAGCACCGCCGCCAGTGCCAGGACGCAGGGCGCGTCTCGCCGGGCGCCGCAGGACGTACGACCTCAGAAGCGGTCGAACCAGGGCGACGCCGACCAGGTCTTGACAGGGGCCTTCGGCGCCCGAGAGCCTCCACCGGTGAGCGTGTCGGTGCGGGCCGCCTCGGCGGAGGACGCGCAGGACCTGGCCGAGTTCTCCGCGGCAGCCTTCCGAAGCACCTACGAGCCGTTTTTAAACACCGCGGCGATCGACGCCGTCGTGGCGCAGTCCTTCACTTCCAAGGCGTTCCAGTGCCTGGTGCAGCACAACGGGGCGGGCGTAGGTCTTTCGTGCCTTCTGGTCGCTGTGGACGGCGCGGAACTCGTTGGCTTCCTCGACTTCGCCGAGGAGGACGACGGGCTGGAGCTGCGGCGGCTGTATACCCGCGTCGGGGGGACCAGCCGAGGGGTCGGCGCGAGCCTGCTGGCCGCGCTGGAGGGGGCGCTGCCGGCAAACACCCGCTACCGGATCGTGGTGTTGCCCGACAACGTCCGCGGCTTGCAGTTCT
>JALZLU010000102.1 GCA_030858685.1 Chloroflexota bacterium
GCTTCGCCCTGGCTGACGGCGAGGAGAAGGTGGCCGGCGTCTCGGGGCAGTTCTTCGTGTCGGGTGACGAGGTGGTGGTCATCGCCGATTCGCGCTACACGCTCCAGGCGCGCGATGAGTGCCCGGAGGCCCGCGTGGAGCAGGTGTACAACGACTTCCCGTCGCGCTGGCCCGAGCTGCTGGGGGGTCTGCGCGCTGCGGGCGGGGGAGGGAACGGCGTCCGGCGGGTGGGTCTGGAGGCTGGCTTCGTCAGCCACGCGATGTGGGCCCGCCTCACTGAGGCCTCACCTGACGTGGAGCTGGTGCCCGTCGAGGGCTGGGTAGAGGAGCTGCGTCAGACCAAGGAACCGGCTGAGCTGGAGCGAGTGTCGGCCGCCTGCGCCGTGGCCGACGCGGCTTTGGAGCGGTTGCTGCCCGCGATCCGACCGGGCGTCACGGAACATGAGCTGGCACTCCAGTTGGAGTGGGAGATGCGCACCAACGGAGCGGAGGCGCTGGCCTTCGACGTGGCCTGTCTGGCCGGCGAGCGGGCCGCCTTGCCTCACGGCTCGCCCACGGACCGGGTGGTGCGCAGCGGAGAGGTGCTGCTCTTCGACTTCGGGGCACAGGTGGCGGGCTACCGCTCGGACATGACGCGCACGCTCTTCGTGGGCGAGCCGGGAGAGCGGGATCTGGCAATCTACGGGCTGGTGGCTTCCGCGCAGGAAGCGGCCTTCGAGGCGCTGTCCCAGGCGGTGGCGGCCGGGGAGCGGCCGGTCAATCGTGCTGTGGACGCTGCCGCGCGCGACCTGATCGCGGCGGCTGGCCACGGCGACCACTTCGGCCACGGCCTCGGCCACGGCATCGGTTTGGCCACGCACGAGGGGCCCTCGCTCGGCCGGCTGGCACCGGAGGCGCCTCTGCCCAGTCCCACGGTCTTCTCCGTAGAGCCGGGCGTCTACCTGGACGACGAGACCGGCGTGCGCATCGAGGACCTTGTCCTCTTCGACGCCGACGCAGGCCGTCTGGAGCGCCTGACGCGCTTTCCGCGGGGCGTGACCGTGGTGGGGGAGTAACGGGTCTCCGTTCCTGCCAGAAAGTGGCGGCCCGGGAACCTTGAGGACTCGACCGTGCTCCCCGTGGATCCCTGCAGGCCGTCCCGTTGACGGCCCATGCGACGGACCCCATATCGATGCGCGTGGTGGGGGCTCGGTTCACCCCGTTCATAGGTCAAACCGATGATGTCACCCGGCTGCGTCGTGGGCTCCGGTAGAATCGGTCGTCAGCGTGCCTTGCCATCCCTCGGTCGGCTCGAACACGCCACCCAGGAGAAGCACCGACCCATGGTCTCGACCGGCGACCTGCGCAAGGGCATCGCCATCGAGCTCGACGGCGAGCTCTGGCAGATCCTTGACTACCACCACATCAAGATGGGCCGCGGCTCGGCGCAGATCCGCATCAAGCTCAAGAACATCAAGCGTGGCCAGACCGTGGAGCGCAGCTTCCAGGCGGGAGAGAAGTGGCCTCGCGCGTTCCTGGACAAGCGCCCGGTCCAGTTCCTCTACCGCGACGGCGACGACTTCCACTTCATGGACAACGAGTCATACGAACAGTTCTCCATGAGCGCGCAGCAGCTCGCCGACGCCGTAGGCTTCATGAAGGAGGGCATGACGCTCGACCGAACTACCCACGAGGGCGAGACGATCGGCGTGGAGGTGCCCATCACCGTGGAGCTGCTGGTCACCGAGACGGAGCCGGGTTTCGCGGGCGACACGCAGAGCGGCGCCAAGAAGCCGGCCACGCTGGAGACCGGCCTCGTGGTGCAGGTTCCCATCTTCGTGGCGGAGGGCGACGTCATTCGCATCGATACGCGCACCGGCGAGTACCAGACGCGGGTCTGACGTGACTCGCCAGCGGCCGGGCGAGGAGCCTCCGCTCACGTTCGATGAGTTCCTGGCGCGCGGTGCGTCAAAGCCGCCCGAGCCCGCGAACCCGTCGTCTGGCGATGGATCCGCGTCCCGCCGCCCAGCCGGACAGCCCGGACCGCGCATCCTGGCCGTGGGCGACCTGACCCGCATCGTGCGCGACACGTTGCGCGATGCGCCGCGCCTTCGCGACCTCTGGGTGGAGGGCGAGGTCGGGCAGGTCAGCGTCTCGTCCGCCGGCCACTGCTACTTCACGATGAAGGATGAGCGCGCACAACTGCGCTGCGTGATCTTCCGGGACGATCGCATGGCTATCCCTTTCGAGCCGCGAACCGGGATGCGCCTGGTGGCTCACGGCCGCCTGGACGTCTTCGAGCCTCAGGGCACGTACCAGCTCTACGTCGACAGCATCCAGCCGGCGGGCTTCGGGGATCTGGCGCTGCGCTTCGAGGCCCTCAAGGCGCAGCTCGCGGCGGAGGGCCTGTTCGACGCCAAGCGCAAGCGGCCGTTGCCGGAGTGGCCGCGCACCATCGGTATCGCCACCAGCCTCTCGGGCGCTGTGCTCCAGGACATGCGCAAAGTGCTGGCTCGGCGCTGGCCGCTGGCGCGCGTCATCGTGTCGGGCTGTCAGGTGCAGGGCGCTGGTGCGTCGGCCAGCATCGTGGCGGCGCTGCGACGCCTCGCGCGCTGGACCGATGCCCGGTCCGGGCGCGCCACGGACATCGTAATCGTGGCGCGCGGCGGGGGATCCCTGGAGGACCTCTGGGCGTTCAACGAGGAGGCGGTCGTCCGGGCCATCGCGACGCACCCCTGTCCGGTGGTGGTCGGCGTCGGCCACGAGACGGACGTGACGCTGGCCGAGTTCGCGGCCGATGTGCGCGCCGCGACACCATCCGTGGCGGCGGAGTTGGTGGTGCCCTCCAGAGATGACCAGGTGGCGCGCTTGCGAGTCCTGAGCACACGCCTGACGGGCAGCGCGCAGCGGGCCATCGCCGATCCACGCCGCCGCCTCACGGCTGAGCGAAGAGCGCTGGACGGACTCCACCCGCGGGCATACCTGGACGCCGAGCGCGAGCGCATCGGTCTCCTGCTGGACCGCGCCACGCGGACGACACAGGGACGGTTGGAGGTCGAAAGGGGCCGCCTTGCTCGGGCCGATGATCGCTTGCCGATGCTGCTGACCGGCCGACTTGCGCGGGCTCGCAGCGACCTGGCGCGACAAGAGGCGGAACTCTCCGCCCTGGGCCCCTTCGCCACGTTGGAGCGGGGCTACGCCATCGTGCGGGACACCGAGGGGCGGATCGTCCGCGACGCGGCGCAGCTGGCACTGGCAGACGCGGTTTCGGTGCGCCTGGCACGCGGCGAGGTGGACGCTCGCGTGGAGCACGTGCGAGACTCGCTCCCGTGACTGACCCTTCCCAGGGGGCCGCTCCCGACCGTACCATCGCCGCCATGCCCTTCGACAAGGCCCTCGCCGAACTGCAGCAAGTCGTCGGCCGGCTGGAGACGGGTGGCTTGCCCTTGGAGGGATCGATCGAGCTGTATGAGCGCGGCGTGGCCCTGCACGAGCACTGCGCGCGGCTGTTGAGCGGCGCCGAACTGCGGGTGCAACGCCTGGTCGACCAGGCCGGCGGTGCCTTGCGCACGGTGGATCTCTCGCCGGACGATGGCGAGGTCGCCTGAGCGGCTAGAATCGGGCCGGCTCATCGAAATGGGCCGTTCGCGCGAATCGTGGATAGCGGCTCGTACGTCCCACGGACAGAGGCGAGAGCCCGCATCAGGAGTCCTGCGTGTCCGTTCTGGAAACCCTCTCCGGTCCCGCCGACCTGCGCCGCATGGACGAGCCGCAGCTGCAGGAACTCTGCAACGACCTGCGATCGACCATCATCTCGACGGTGGCCCGGACCGGCGGACACCTCGGTAGCTCGCTTGGCGTGGTGGAGCTGACAGTCGCGCTGCACCGCATCCTCGACTCTCCCAACGACCGGCTGGTATGGGACACAGGACATCAGGCCTACGCACACAAGCTCCTCACCGGCCGTCTGGAGCGATTCGGGACGTTGCGCCAGATCGGCGGCGTGGGCGGCTTCCCGCGAAGGAGCGAGAGCGAACACGACGTGTTCGACGGCGGACACGCGGGGACCGGGCTCTCCATCGCCGAAGGGCTGGGACTGGCGCGCGATCAGCGTGGCAGCTCCGAACGCGTAGCGGTCATCGTCGGTGACGCGGCGCTGATGAGCGGCATGGCCCTGGAAGCCCTCAACGACATCGGCCACCGCCAGACACGCATGCTCATCGTGCTCAACGACAACGAGATGAGCATCTCGCCCACGGTCGGCGCCATCAGCACCTACCTCAGCCGGATCAAGCTGTCCCGCACCTGGCGCGGATCCAAGCGCGCCTACGACGATCTGGTGGTGCGCCTGCCGGTCATCGGACCGACCACCCTGGAGTGGTCCCGCCGTCTGCGCCGCTCGGTGGTCAACTTCGCGCAGCCGGGGCAGCTCTTCGAAGAACTGGGCATCACCTACATCGGCCCGCTGCCAGGCCATGACCTGCGCGCCCTTGACAGGACCCTGCGGCGCACGCTCAAGGCCCTGGAAGGCCCCGTCATAGTGCATGTCCGGACGCGCAAGGGTCGCGGCTATCGGCCGGCAGAAGCGGACATGATCGGCTTCCACGGCGCCGCCCTGCCGCCCATGGCCATGATGGAAGCAGCCACCGGCGGCAGCGCGCCATCAGCCAACGGCGTCGGTGCGGCACCGACCAACGGCGCCGCGTACGACGGTGACGCCACTCCTTCCGTGTCCCAGGCTGCAGCGGCGCTCTCCAAGCCGCCCAACTACACGGCCGTCCTGGCGGCCGAGCTCATCGCCATCGGCCAGGAAGATCCGCGCGTCGTGGCCATCACGGCAGGCATGCCCACCGGCACGGGCCTCTCCAAGTTCCAGGCCGCGTTCCCCGATCGCTTCTACGACGTGGGGATCGCGGAGCAGCACGCCATCACGCTGGCCACGGGTCTGGCCCTCGGAGGGCGCCGCCCATTCGTGGCCCTCTACTCGACCTTCCTCCAGCGAGCCTTCGACCAGGTCGTCCATGACGTCTGCCAGAACGACCAACCGGTGGTCATCGGCGTCGACCGGGCGGGATTGGTCGGCGAGGACGGCACCAGCCACCAGGGCATGTTCACCATCCCGGCCCAGCGGCAATTGCCGAACCTCATCGTGGCCTCGCCTTCGGATGAGCAGGAGGCCCGCCGACTGCTGCGCACGGCCTTCAGCCAGGATCATCCATTCGCCCTGCACTATCCGCGCGACGCCGGCTTCGACCTGCCGGCTGTGGACGCGGCGCCCATCCCGGTGGGCACCGGTGAGGTCCTGCGCGAGGGCTCGGAGCTCGTGCTGGTCGGCTTCGGGCCGATCGTCAGGCGCGCCCTTCAAGTCGCTGACCGGCTGAGCGACGAAGGCTGGTCCGTGGCCGTCGTGAATGCCCGCTTCGCCAAGCCGCTCGATAGCCGACTGATAGCGGCACAGGCGCGCGGCAAGAAGCTGGTGGTGACATTGGAGGAGAGCGTGGTCGTGGGTGGATTCGGGTCCGCGGTCCTGGAGGCGCTGGCCGAGGCAGGTCTCCAGGAACCGGCCCTTCGAGAGGTACCGGTCCGCCTCATCGGTCTGCCCGGTGACCGCTTCGTGGATCATGGCTCTGTGACCGACCTGCGCCGCCTCACGCGCCTCGATGTAGAGGGCCTTGTGGAACAGGTTCACGAAGCGCTGGAAGCGGTGGGCGCACGGCCGGCCCAGCCCCTCACCGGGGTCGAGGCACGCTCAGCCTGAGTCACGGCGGTCGGGCCACAGCACCGCGCCCGGGTCGGGTCCGCCTCGACCAGTTGCTCGTCGAACGCGGTCTCGCCGAAACGCGTTCGCGGGCCCAGGCACTGCTATTGGCCGGGCGCGTGCGGGTCGGTCCTGCCGAAGCGGCACGGACGGACCGGAAGCCGGGTGAGCAGGTCGCCCACGATCTGCATATCGCGTTGGTGGAACGCGCGCCGTTCGTGTCGCGCGGCGGCGAGAAGCTCTGCGGCGCGCTGGACGCGTTCGGAGTCGATCCCACCGACCGTGTCTGTCTCGACGTCGGCGCCTCGACCGGCGGCTTCACCGACTGTCTGCTGCAACGTGGTGCGAGACGAGTCTATGCTCTGGACGTGGGTCGCGGGCAGCTTGCCGAGTCACTGCGCATCGACGCGCGGGTGGTTTCCCTGGAGCGGACGCACGTTCGCCGGCTGCTGCCTGCCCATCCGGAGGCCGTGCAGCTACCGGAGCCGGTCAGCCTGGCGGTCATCGATGTCTCGTTCATCTCCCTCACGCGGGTGCTGGATGCCGTGCTCGGTGCCGTGCGGCCCGGCGGGACCGTGGTAGCCATGGTCAAGCCTCAGTTCGAGGCTGGGCCGAAAGACGCCCCCAAGGGCGTGGTGCGCGATCCGGCGGTGCGCCGCGCAGCCGTGAGTCGCGTACGCGCTCACGCCGGTGAACTGGGCTTCAGCGTAAAGGGCGAGGTGGAGTCGGGCCTCGTGGGACCGTCCGGCAACCACGAGATCTTCCTGCACCTTCTGGTGCCTCTCCGGGTGCCTGCGGCGGCCGGCGCATGACACGCCTGGGTTTCGCCTTCAACCCCACCAATCAGGCTGCGTTGCGCCTGCGCGACCGAGCCACGACATGGTGCAGCGAGCACAGCGTGGACGCCTGGGCGGCACCGGCCGGGGAGGTCGAGACGCTGGTGGCGCAGTTGCCCACCACGGACGCCCTGGTGGTTCTGGGCGGAGACGGCACCTTCCTGCGCGCCGCCCGTGCTGTGGCTGCTGTCGACGTGCCCATCCTTGGCATCAACTCCGGCACCGTCGGGTTCCTCTCCAACGCGGAACCGGACGCGCTGCCCGAAGTCCTCCAGTTCCTCATCGATGGCGACTACAGCCTGGAGCCGCGCATGACCATCGAGGCGCGCTTGCTACCGGAGGGTCTGGGCGAGACGGCGGAGTCCCATGTCGCGCTCAACGAGGCGGCCGTGGTCCGCGGCTCGCAGGCCCGCATGGTGCGGCTGGAGGTCTCCATCGACGGCTCCCATCTGTCCACCTTCGCCTGTGACGGCCTCGTCGTGGCCACCCCCACCGGCTCTACGGGATACTCCTTCAGCGCTGGCGGTCCCATCCTGGACCCCACCAGCCGCAACCTCGTGGTGACGACCATCGCGGCGTACCTCTCGGCCATCCGCTCCATCGTCGTCAGCCCCGACCATCGGGTGCTGGTCCGGGTCATCGAGGCGTACGACTCGCAGGTCTCTATGGACGGTCGAGAGGACTTCCCCCTGCGGGTGGGCGACGCGGTGGAGATCCTGGCCCGAGACCGACCGATCCGCTTCATCCAGCCGCGCGGGGCGCGGCCCTTCTGGAAGCTGTTGCGCCTCAAGACGGAACTGCAGCCGTCCTGACGTGAGCCACCCGGCCCGATGAGCCTGCTTGAGCTGACGGTCTCGAAGCTGGCGTCGCTGGCGCGCCGGTGACGACCGGCTTCGCGACAGCGGTCGAGGAGTACCTCGACCACCTTCGGGTCGAGCGCGGCTTGGCCTCCGCGACGATCCGTGCCTACGACACCGACCTGCGCGGCTTCGGCGGGTGGCTGGAGGATCGTGACTGGCGCTCGGGACCTGAGGCGGCGCTGGAGTACCTCGCGGGGCTGGGCCAGCCGCCGCGACCGTTGCGACCCGCTTCCCATCGCCGCAAGGCGGCCTGCATCCGGGCGTTCTACCGCTTCTGCTATGGCGACGAGCTCCTGGATCGGGATATCGCGTCCCTATTGGACCTGCCTCGTGCCGGACGGACGCTGCCCGATACGCTTGACCGCGCGGAGGTGAACGCTCTCCTGGAAGCGATCCCGCCCGAGGGGCCGCTGGCAAGCCGCGACCGTGCCCTGCTGGAACTGCTCTACGCCTCGGGATTGCGCATCAGCGAGGCGCTGGGGCTGGATCGTCAGGACCTATCGGTCGCATCGGCATCGGTCCGTGTCATCGGCAAGGGCGACCGCGAGCGCCTGGTGCCGGTGGGTGACGTGGCGATGGCGGCTCTGCAGCACTACCTGGCCGAGGCGCGCCCCGCCTGGTTGGAGAGCGCCCAGAAGCGCGCGGCGAGGGTCGCCCAGAAGGGTGCCGCCCGCCCGGAGGCGATGCGTCGCGGAGGACCGATCTTCCTCTCTTCACGAGGGCGTCGCCTGGGTCGGATGGACGCCTGGCGCATCATCCGGCGCGCCGCGCTCCTGGCAGGCTTGAGCGGCCATGTCACGCCGCACACGTTGCGGCATAGTTTCGCCACACACCTGCTGGAAGGCGGAGCTGACCTGCGCGTGGTCCAGGAGTTGCTCGGACATGCGAGCATCACCACGACCCAGCTGTACACCCATCTCACGGGCGAGCGCATCAGACAGGTCTACACGCGGGCGCACCCCCGCGCGTAGGACGGAGGGAGATCCGAACATGGGCTATACCGATTCACTTCTGGCCGACGGCGAGGTCGTGGCCCGCCGAAGCCGCCAGCACTGGCTGGCGCTCCTTCTGGAGAGCCGCGCGGCGATCGCCGTGTGGGTCCTGGCCGCTTTGCTCTTCGCGGCGTCGGTCCTGTTCGGTTTCGGCGCTCAGGATGCCCAGATCAGCAACGTCATCGGCATCATCGTCCTTGTGCTGGTGGTCCTTGGCCTGTTGCTCTTTGCCTACCGCTGGTTGCAGTGGATCAACCAGGCCTACCTCATCACCAACAGGCGGATCCTGAAGGTGGAGGGCGTCCTCAACAAGAAGTCGGCGGACAGTTCGCTGGAAAAGATCAATGACCTCCGGCTGGAGGAGAACCTGGTCGGTCGGATGCTGGGCTACGGCGACCTCGACATCATCACCGCGGCAGACACGGCCATCGACCGGTTCCGCATGCTCAACGACGCCAAGGAGTTCAAGCGGGTGATGCTCGACCAGAAGCACCGCCTCGAGTCGGGCGAGGACATCCGCCTGCCGGGGCCGCCGCTCATGGCCGGGCAGCCGTCACGCGAACCCGAGCGCCACGAACCTGCCTCGGCGCAAGACGCATCGCCGTCCACACCGGCCCGGCAGACGACGCCGCAGGAGCCCACGCAGGGGTCCACGCAGGGGTCAGCCGCGCAGGAGCCGGCCTGGCAGACCGCCCCGCAGGGTCCCTCGGTGGCGATGGACGCACCCTCGTACGGGGCTGGCACCGCAGAGGATGGCCCGGGCGCAACGTGGCAGCCGTCGGCCGCGACCGACCCCGCGGAGGACGAGACCCGCGGGGTCCCGACCGTCGGTGAAGGGACTGCAGGCACCGCGGAGTCGGCCGCCGCCGAGACGATGAGCACCGGTCTGCCCGCTGACTCCGCGCCGACCGAGACCGGCCAGTCCACTGTCGGAGGAGCCGGTGGCGGAAGCGGCGATGCCCAACAGATCACGCAGACACTCACCCGCCTGGCGGACCTCCGCGACCGCGGCGCCATCACCAGTGAGGAGTACGAGGCCAAGAAGGCCGACTTGCTGTCCCGCCTGTAGGCTCACGCGGTGTCTGAACTGATCATCTATGCGCTCATCGCCGGAGCGATCATGGTCCTCGTGGGGTTTCCCATCCACGAGTACATGCACGCCTTCACGGCCTATCGGCTGGGTGACTCCACGGCGCGCTGGCAGGGGCGGCTGACGCTCGACCCGCGCAAGCACTTCGATCCCCTCGGCGGAGGCATGCTCTTCCTGTCGGCCGTGCTGAGTGGCGGACGCTTCTTCTTCGGCTGGGCCAAGCCGACACCGGTCAACCCCATGAACCTGGCCGGCGGGCGACGGGGCGAGGCGCTGGTCGCGGCGGCCGGACCGCTCTCCAACCTGGTCATGGCCGCGGTGGTGGCCGTGCCCCTGCGGCTGCTCACGGCCAGCCCGCTCATCGACGACGTCATCGTCAGTTGGCCCGCGGCGCTCGCCTACAACGTGCTCATCACCTTCGTGGTGCTCAACCTGCTCCTCTTCATCTTCAATCTCTTGCCTATCCCGCCGCTCGATGGCTGGCGCGTTCTCCTCTCGCTTGCCCCGCCGCACGTCGCCTACCAGTTGCGCGGGGTGGAGCAGTACGCGTTCCTGGGGCTCTTCGTGGTCCTCTTCGCGGGCGCCGCCATCATCGGTCCCATCCTGGGCTTCCTGCGGGACCTGATGCTGGGGCGGGACGCCGGACTCATCCCAGGTCTGTTCTAGGCGATGGGCAGTTGGTGGGCCGGCAAGGTTCGCCAGTTCCGGCGGCACCTCACCGGACGCGTGGCGCCCGCGCAGCGCGACGCGCTGGCAGGGTGGCTGACGACCGCCCAACTCGACCTGTTCGATGGCATGCACCCGGCCGACCGGCGCCATGGACTCGATGTGGTCGCCTCTTTGCGGCACGCGGGCCACCACGACAGCGAGCTGCTTCTGGCGGGACTGTTGCATGACGCCGGCAAGGGTCCGGAAGTGGGGCTCTGGCACCGCGTCGCTTGGTCGCTCGGCGAGCGTTACGGACAGACGGTCAGACGCGTGGCGTCGCGGCTGCCGGGATTCGCGGTCGCCTTCGAGAGGATCGGACAGCACGCCTACCGCTCCGCCACGATGGCCCGTGCAGCGGGCTGCACGCCGCGGACCGTGGAACTCATCCGCAACCAGGCGGCGCCGCTCGATCCCGTGCACGGCGAAGCGCTGCGACTGGCCGATGAGGCGAACTGAGATGCTCGCTACCGCGTCGGTCAGCGTGGATGCCACGGCGCGACCGGACCGATCCGCGCACGTCCGCCTGGAGTCATTCGACGGGCCCCTGGCCCTTCTTCTGTCGCTCATCGAGCAGCGCCAGCTGGACGTGCTCGACGTTCCGCTGGGCGATCTGGCCGGTGCCTACCTGGAAGCGCTCTCCGCACTGGGCGATGCTCAGCTGCCGCATCTGAGCGCATTCATCTCCGTCTGCTCGCAGCTCATCCTCATCAAGAGCCGCGCCCTGCTGCCGCGTTCGCCGGCCATCGAGGCGCCCGACCCAGACGCCGACCACGACCCCGAGGCCGAGTTGCGCGCCCGTCTGATCCTCTACAAGCGCTATCGCGAGGCGGCAGAGCACCTCGCGCTGCGCCTCACCGGCGACCTCGTGATGGCGCACCGAGAAGCCGGCGTGGCACAGGCTGCCGGACTGGCTGGAGCGCGCCCGCCAGAGATGGGGCCGCTGGACCCCGCACTCCTTGTCGCGGCTCTCTCCTCGACGCTGCGACTGGCGCCACCGCCGGTGGCGCCGCCGGAGGTCATGCCGCGCACGGTGACGCTGGCCGAGCGTTCCTCCATCATCCGCAGCGCACTGCGCCGAGCACCGGTATTCGTCCTTCAGGATCTGCTGCGCGACGTGCGCGATCGAGTGGTCGTGGCGGTGACCTTCCTGGCCATGCTGGAGTTGGTCAAGATGCGCGAGCTCTCGGTCGAGCAGGCCCGGCCATGGGGCCCCATCGTCTGTCGCGTCGGGGCGCCGCCCGACGGGGCGCAGGCGGCCGAGTGATCGACGAGGAGGCGGGCCTCGAGCCTGCTGCTGTTCCCATCGGCGAGTTCTCGATGGTCGCGCTGGAAGCGCTCCTCTTCGTGGCAGAGCGACCGCTCTCGCGCCGCGAGCTCGCGACCCTCTCCGGGGCAGCGCCAGAGACCGTCGATGCCCTCCTTGGGGACCTGGAGGTCCAGCTGCGTGAACGCGGGATCCGTCTGCTCACGGCAGGTGATCGTGTCCAGCTTTCGACCGCCCCCGAAGCCGGTGGGCTCATCGCCCGGTACGTGGGCATGGGCGGCTTGCGGCTGTCACCCGCTTCCCTCGAGACGCTGGCCATCGTGGCCTACCGTCAGCCCGTCACGCGCGCCGCGATCGAGCGGATCCGTGGCGTGGACTCCGACCACGTCCTGCGGAGCCTGCTCCACCGCCGCCTCGTGCTGGAGCAGGGCCGTGCAGGCTCGGCCGGGCGGCCCATCTTGTACGGCACCGGTTTCGACTTCCTTGAGCACTTCGGGCTGAATTCACTGGATGACCTCCCGCCACTGGAGGTCGACCTGGCGGCGCGGCTCACGGAGGACCTGGGCACCGATGCGGAGGACCGGCGCAGCGATGACTGAAGGCGTGCGCATCCAGAAAGTGCTGGCCGACGCGGGTGTCGCCTCGCGCCGCGCGAGCGAGGTCCTGGTGGCGGCCGGCCGGGTACTCGTCGATGGCGTGCGCGCGACGGTCGGCCAGCGGGTCGACCCTGCGATGCAGCGCATCACCGTGGATGGTCGTGCGCTGGGTGAGCGGTCGCCGTCCGTGTACCTCGCGCTCAACAAGCCGGCCGGGGTGACCAGCACCGTGGCCGATCGCCACGCCGAGACGACCGTCGTCGACCTGGTGCCGCCGGAGCTGCGGCATGCTCACGGCCGCATCTATCCCGTGGGGCGCCTGGATCGGGATTCCGAGGGCTTGCTCTTGCTCACCAACGATGGTGCCTGGGCGCAACGGCTCATCCATCCCCGCCATGAGGTCGAACGCGAATACGCCATCGGTGTCCGGGAAGTGCTCGAACGAGCTCAGGAAGCCGCGCTGGCCGAGGGCATCGAACTCGAGGAGGGCATGGCCCGTCTGACGGGTGTGCGTCGCGCTACGGAGATCGAGACCCGGCGGCTGGAGGCTCTGATGGGCCGCTCGGAAGAGCGACTCGTGTGGTACCGCGCGGTGCTGCGCCAGGGGTGGCGGCGTCAGGTGCGAAGGATGCTGACGGCCGTCGGCATGCCCGTGCAGCGACTCATCCGCGTGCGTATCGGGACGCTGCGTCTGGACGATCTGCCACCGGGCAAGGTGCGTGACCTCAGCGCGGCCGAGCGGGGTCGATTGGTGGCGCAGGATGAGACCGTGGCTGCCTCGCCACGGCGCGCGGGCCTGGTCGTAAGCCTGGATGGGCCTGGCTCGAGCGGCAAGAGCAGTGTCGGCGCTGGGGCCGCCCTTGCCCTGGGATATCGCTTCTGCGACACGGGGGTCCTCTATCGGGCGCTCACCTGGCTGGCCCTGGAGCGAGGCGCTGATCCCGATGATGCCGAGGTTCTCGAGGCGCTCACGCCCGAACTCGGTCTGGCGCCCGACACGGCGGGGCGGCTCCGCCGCATCCGCGTGGGCGGGGAGGACGTCACGGAGCGGCTGCACTCGGCCGCGGTCGATCTGGAGGTCAGCCGTGTGGCGGGACACGCCGCGGTCCGCGAGGCACTGCTGCCGGTGCAGCGATCGCTCGCCGACGGGGGCCGCATCATCATGGCCGGCCGTGACATCGGGACCGTGGTGTTGCCCGACGCTGATCTGAAGCTCTTCATCGATGTGTCCCTCGAGGAACGGGCCCGGCGACGAGCCGCGGAGCGAGGTCTCGACCCGGACGGTGCTGCTGCGGCTTCCGTGACGGCGGACCTGGCGCGGCGCGACGAGGTGGACAGCACTCGCCCGACGGCTCCGCTGCGACAGCCGGAGGGTGCCGTCATCATCCGCAGCGACGGCAACACGCTCCAGCAGAGCATCGACGCGGTGATCGAGGCGGTACGCGCGGCGGAGGACGAACGAAGTTGAGCGAGAGCGCGGAAGCGGTGGCCGGCCGGCCACCAGGGCGCGGAGAGGGTCTGACGCTGTACACCCGCGTGGTGGCATCCCTTGCCCGCTTCCTCGTCTCATCGCTCGGGCGTGTCCGCGTCGTGAACGGTATGGACCGGCCGCCTCAGGGGCCGCTCATCATCGTGGCCAACCACATCAGCATCATG